>NZ_JAMYRK010000021.1:0-95751 GCF_040321335.1 Mesorhizobium sp. M0437 | reverse complement strand
GGGGGGGGGCCGGTAGTGGTCTACACGACCCCTCAACCCCCCCGGCGGCCGGGCCTTGCGGGGGGTGTAGTCGAAAGGGCTCATGGCGTGGGGCGCCCCCCCCGCTTGCATCAAATGACTGGGAAACCGGGATGGCGCGCCGGCGGCTCCTGTCCGAAATAATCCTTGAACGCAGCGTCGTAGAGTGCCGTTTCATGACCGAACATGGCGATGGTGAAGGTCTGGTTGACGAAGGTCAGCCAGTCGAGGTCGCCCTGCCGAAGCGCGGCACCATAAAGCATTGAGAACCAGCTCTTGCCGGCATCGAAGTATTTGTCCGGATTGCGCGAGGCGAGCCAGCGCACCGTTGACAGATCGACCGCGGCGGCGTCGACGCGCTTCGATTCCAGGGCCTGCAGCACGTTGGCCTGCGTGTCTATCTGCATCACCTGCGACTCCGGCAGGACGATATGCACGTTAGCCTCGGCATCGACATTTTGCAGGATGGAAATCCGCGTCGCCGAACCGCCGGCAAGCAGCTTGTCGAAGGTCTTGTTTTCGGCGTTCGGAAGGGTCAGCAAGGCGATGCCTTCGACGTAGTAGGGTCGGGAGAAGTGGATCAGCTGCGAGCGCTGGGCGGTCATGGTCATGAACTGGATGGTGATGTCGACCTTGTTGGTGGTCACGTTCGGAATGCGCTGAGCCGGATCCTGCATGACGAATTCCACTTTGGTCGGATCGTCGAAAAGCCCCTTGGCGAGAATGCGACCCATGGTGATGTCCATGCCCACCAGTTCGCCGGCGTCGTTCTCGAAATGCCAGGGCGCATTGGTGCTGCCGGTGCCGACGATCACCTTGCCGCGCTCGAGGACGGTGCGCAGCAGGCTGTCCGGCGCTGCCTGGGCCGCCGCTTTCTGAACGTCGACCGCGGTAGCGGCGCTCATCACTCCGGCCGTTGCAAGCCCGGCCATTCCCAGTTTCAGAAATTCACGCCTTTTGGATGTGTCGTTCACGGCGACCTCCTTTCGTGTTGTGTTCCCCTTTGGAGCAGCAGTACAGGCATCGGTTGCAACTGACGTCATTGTCCCTTACAAGAGACGCCTGTACTCTGTACAAGACAGATTAACATCAGGGATCGATAATGCAAGAAGGTAATGCCTTGGCCGCTCGACCGGACGCCGGTCTGGACGAAGACAAGAACTCGGCTTCTCGGGAGAAGGGCCTCAACCGGGTCCTCCAGATTTTGGAGTTTCTTCACGCGACCCAGCGCGCGATCGGCATCGGCGATCTTGCCAAGGGGGTAAACGCGCCGCGTTCGACGACTTATACGCTTGTGCGCTCGCTGGTCGACGCAGGTCTGCTGGAAATGGCCGGAGACGGCAATCGGGTTTATTTCGGAAAGAAGCTCTATCTCTACGGAATGGACTATGTGCGGGGCAACGACCTGCTCAGGCGAGGGCGCCAAGAAGTCGACCATCTGTCACGCGAGACCGGCGAGACCTCGGAGTTGTGCATGCTGCAAAGCGGCCGCTACACCATCGTCCATTCAAGCCCGGGGACGAGGCCATTCCGGATCAGCTCGGCGACCGGTCTGCAAATACCGCTCCCCTGGACAGCTTCCGGGCGACTGCTCCTCGCCGGCTTCGACAGGGCAGCGATCGAGGATATGGTCTCCGAGGACGATCTCGTGCTGCCCGACGGCCGCAGATTGCAACTCGACGATTTCATAGACGACATCGCCGTCGCCAAGTCGGCCGGCTACTGCGTCACCTCCGGCCTTGTCGATGCCTACACCAAATGCCTGGCCGCGCCGGTCTTCTCAGCGCCGGGCAGGGTCGAGGCGACGATGTGCCTGGTGGTTCCGATCGATACCTCGACCGAAAAGACCGACGACCTGATAGCGTTGTTGCGCGAGCGCGCCGCACGGCTTTCGATCGCGGCATAACCGCTTTTCCAGCAAGCCGGCGCCGGCGTTCGTTCAAGCAATGGCGTTCGTTCAAGCAATAATATCTGGAATGATCTTGTCTTCCAGCGCCATCAGCCTGTCCTTCAGGAAAAGCTTCTTTTTCTTCATGCGCTGGATTTGCAGCGGGTCGCAATTCATGGCGATCATCGCATTGATGGCCGCGTCGAAATCGGCGTGTTCCTGCTTCAGCCGGGAATATTCGAGGCGGATATCTGCCTGTTCCTGATCGGACATTTTTTACCGTCTGCACGTCTGCGGCGCCCAAACTATGGGCCTGATTGGGCGGGACCGGGCCTTCTTGCACCGGCGCGCAGCCCATATCACATTTCATATTGGCGTGGAATGCTACCACGCAGCATTCGACATCGGTGCGCGATGGTGGCACACTGTCATTATGCCGTCATAGAAGCGAGCCTGCGGTGGACGTGCCATGACGGCTGCAATCCGAGGAAACCATGAAAGGGAGAACCAATCATGTCTCTTGCATCCCATCTTGATGAGCTGCAGCGGAAACACGGCGACATCGAACGCGAAATCGATGATGCGATGACCCATCCATCGGTAGACGACCTCGAAATCGTGAATCTCAAGCGGCGCAAGCTGGCGCTCAAGGACGAGATTGAAAAACTGAAGGCGAAACCGACGACGCACTGAAGCCCTTCCAGGACTAGAAGCGCCGCCCGGCGCGCGATCTTTCCGGTGGCATCGCTATGCTACCGGAAACGTTCGTGGATTTGCGGCAAGCTGCCGTCTTGTCATTTCCGATTTGCTGGGCCTGCGCGCCAGTCGCCATTGACAAGCCATCTTTGCTCCTCCACCTCATGCCCGGACCTTCAAGATTAAAGGCAGCCGGCATGACCGGATATTTTTCTTCACCCTTCCCACGCCGCAGGTCGGTCGGTGTCGATGTCGGCGGCGTGATGGTCGGCGGCGGTGCGCCGGTCGTCGTCCAGTCAATGACCAACACCGATACGGCCGATGTCGACCAGACGGTCGCGCAAGTGGCGGCGCTGCATCGTGCCGGCTCCGAGATCGTGCGCATAACCGTCGATCGCGACGAAAGCGCTGCGGCCCTACCGGCTATCCGCGAGCGGCTGGAACGGCTCGGCATCGACGTGCCGCTGGTCGGCGATTTCCACTATATCGGCCACAAGCTCCTGGCCGACCACCCGGCCTGTGCCGAGGCACTGGCCAAATACCGTATCAATCCCGGCAATGTCGGCTTCAAGGACAAGAAAGACCGGCAGTTCGCGGCGATCGTCGAGATGGCGATCAAATACGACAAACCGGTGCGCATCGGCGTCAATTGGGGTTCGCTTGACCAGGAGCTGCTGACCCGGCTGATGGACGACAACCAGGCCCAGGGCTTTCCGCTGACGGCGCAGGAAGTGACGCGCGAGGCAATCGTGCAATCGGCGATCCTGTCGGCCGGAATGGCCGAAGAGATCGGCCTTGCGCGCGAGAAAATCATCCTGTCGGCCAAGGTCAGCGGCGTGCAGGATCTGATCGCCGTCTACACCGAGCTTGCCACCCGATCCGACCATGCGCTGCACCTCGGCCTGACAGAGGCCGGCATGGGCTCGAAAGGCATCGTCGCCTCGTCCGCTGCCATGGGCATCCTGCTCCAGCAAGGCATTGGCGACACCATCCGCATTTCGCTGACGCCGGAGCCGAACGGCGACCGCACGCGCGAGGTGCAGGTGTCGCAGGAACTGTTGCAGACCATGGGCTTCCGGCAGTTCGTGCCGATCGTCGCCGCCTGCCCGGGCTGCGGCCGCACAACCTCGACCGTGTTCCAGGAGCTTGCCCAGAACATCCAGGCCGACCTGCGCAAGAACATGCCTGTGTGGCGCGAACAATATCCCGGCGTCGAGAACCTCAAGGTCGCGGTGATGGGTTGCATCGTCAACGGTCCGGGCGAATCCAAACATGCCGATATCGGCATTTCGCTGCCCGGCACCGGTGAGACACCGACCGCCCCGGTGTTCGTCGACGGCAAGAAGGCGGCGACCCTGCGCGGCCCGTCGATCGCCGCGGATTTCGAAAAAATGGTTTCCGACTACATCGAACGGCGGTTTGGGCAACACGGCAAAGCCGCGGCGGAGTAGTTCGATGCGGCGTTTGCTTGGGGCGACGCTGGTTGTCATTTGCGGGCTGGGCTGGGCGACAGCCGTCCAGGCCGATCCGCCGCGGCCCGCCAAGCAGAAGCTGATTGATCGAGTTTGCGATCTTATCGAGACGCATGCCGACCAGAATGGCCTGCCCCGGGATTTCTTTGCCCGGCTGATCTGGAAGGAAAGCCGTTTCGATCCCAATGCGGTCAGCCCCGTCGGCGCCGAGGGTATCGCCCAATTCATGCCGGGCACCGCCAGGATGCGCGGGCTCGCCAATTCCTTCGACATCGAACAGGCGATCCCGGCCTCGGCAAAATACCTCGCCGAAATGAAATCCGGTTTCGGCAATCTCGGCCTCGCCGCCGCCGCCTACAATGCCGGCGAGAGCCGGGTGACGCGCTGGCTGAATTCCGGCGGCTTCTTGCCGATGGAGACCGAAAGCTACGTTCTGGACGTCATGGGCGAGCCGGCCGACAACTTCACCAATACCGCCTACGCCGGCGTCATCCGGCCGCTCGACAAGAAGGCGAGTTTCGCTGCCGCTTGCCGCGAGCTGCCGGTGATCATGTCCAGAACCGTGCCGATGTCGTCGATCAACATCAAGCCGTGGGGCGTGCAGGTGGCCGGCAATTTTCGCCGCGCCGCGGCGCTCAACCAGTGGCTGAGAGTGAAAAGCCGGTTCCCGGCACTGCTTGCCGGCCACGATCCGGTGGTCAGCCGGGTCCGCACACCGATCGGCAGGCGCGGCATCTATGCCGTGCGGATCGGCGCCGATAGCAGAGCCAAGGCCGACACGATCTGCGACAAGCTGCAAAGCGTCGGCGGCGCCTGCATCGTGGTGCGCAACCGGTAAAGCCATATGTCGGTGCGTTTTGCGCCATTGCTGCCCATCTCGCTCCCCGTGGGCACTTCGTCCTCGATACGTGAATCATATTTTCGGTGAACCGTTAGGCAGGTCTTGCATCGTCGTCGATGCGGGGTAAGGTCCCCGCGATTTTTCGCGAAAGGGATCAGCATGGCCGGCTTCAAGACACTGGACGACATCGGCAATATCAGCGGCAAGCGTGTGCTGGTGCGTGTCGACCTCAACGTTCCCGTCGCCGAGGGCAAGGTCACCGACGCCACCCGCATCGAGCGCATTGCGCCGACCATTGCCGAGCTCTCCGGCAAGGGCGCCAAGGTCATCCTGCTTGCCCATTTCGGCCGGCCGAAGGATGGACCGGCGGCGGAATTCTCGCTCGAGCCGATCGCCAAGGCGACGGCGGAAGTGCTCGGCCGCCCGGTTGGCTTTGCCGCCGACTGCATCGGCGACAAGGCGGGAAATGCCATTGCTGCCATGAATAATGGCGACGTGCTGCTGCTCGAGAACACCCGCTTCCATAAGGGCGAGGAGCAGAACGATCCGGCCTTCACCGAAAAGCTCGCCGCCAACGGCGACATTTTCGTCAACGACGCCTTCTCTGCTGCGCACCGCGCCCACTCGTCGACGGAAGGGTTGGCGCATGTGCAGCCTTCCTTCGCCGGCCGCACCATGCAGGCCGAGCTCGACGCGTTGGAAAAGGGTCTTGGCAATCCCGTCCGTCCGGTTGTCGCCATCGTCGGCGGGGCCAAGGTCTCGACCAAGATCGACCTGTTGATGAACCTGGTGAAGAAGGTCGACGCGCTGGTCATCGGCGGCGGCATGGCCAACACGTTTCTCGCGGCACGCGGCACCGACGTCGGGAAATCCTTGTGCGAGCGTGATCTCGCGACCACCGCCAAGCAGATCATGATCGAGGCGGCCGAGGCCGGCTGCGCCATCATCCTGCCCGCCGACGGCGTTGTCGCCAGGGAGTTCAAGGCCGGCGCCGCCAGCGAGACCGTCGCCATAGCAGACGTGCCGGCCGACGGCATGATCCTCGACGTCGGCGCAAAGACCGTGAAAACCATTGCCGAATGGATCGACCGCGCCGCGACGCTGGTCTGGAACGGGCCGCTCGGCGCCTTCGAGATCGAGCCATTCGACCACGCAACGGTGGCGACGGCCAGGCACGCGGCAGCGCGCACCAGGGCCGGCAGACTGATCTCGGTCGCCGGCGGCGGCGATACGGTGGCGGCGCTCAACCATGCCGGCGTAGCCGACGACTTCACCTATGTCTCGACGGCTGGCGGCGCTTTCCTGGAGTGGATGGAAGGCAAGCCCTTGCCCGGCGTCGACATCTTGAAGCGCTGAGCGCGGCAGCAATAACAGCGCGAAAGAGGGCGCCCGCGACTTTCAATCGATTCGCGCCTACCCGGTGAAATTGTTCGACTTGAACCTGCGTTGCTCTGGTGGTCTGCTGGGCACGGATCAATTCTTTCAGGAGAAGCACGATGAGCGAACGTCTCGAGGACATTGCTGCCGCGATGGTGGCCAATGGCAAAGGCCTGCTGGCTGCCGACGAGAGCTCCGGCACCATCAAGAAGCGCTTCGACGTCATCGGTGTCGAGTCGACCGCCGACAGTCGCCGCGACTATCGCGAGATGATGTTCCGCGCCAGCGATGCAATGACCAAGTACATTTCCGGCGTCATCCTCTACGACGAGACCATTCACCAGAAGGCCGCCGACGGCACACCGCTGGTCGACATCATCAAGGCATCAGGCGCTATCCCCGGCATCAAGGTCGACGCCGGCGCCAAGCCGCTGGCCGGCTTTCCCGGCGACACCATCACCGAGGGCCTCGACGGCCTGCGCGAACGCCTTGCCGACTATTACAAGCTCGGCGCCCGCTTTGCCAAATGGCGCGCGGTGATCGACATCGATGTTGCCAAGGGCGTGCCTTCCGCCACGTCGATCGGCTCGAACGCCCATGCGCTCGCCCGTTACGCCGCGCTTTGCCAGGAGGCCGGCATCGTGCCGATCGTCGAGCCGGAGGTGCTGATGGACGGCGCCCACGACATCGACACCTGCTACGAGATCAGCAAGGCGACACTGACAAAGTTGTACACCGAGCTCTATGCGGCCCGCGTCGTGCTCGAAGGCACCATCCTGAAACCGAACATGGTCCTTGCCGGCAAGAAATCGGGCAAGGTCAGCAGCCCCGAGGAAGTCGCCGAAAAGACCATAAAACTGTTCCGCGAGACGGTGCCGGCCGCGATCGGAGGCATCGCCTTCCTGTCAGGCGGACAAACGGACGAGCAGGCGACCGCCAACCTCAATGCCATCAACGCTATCGGCCCGCATCCGTGGAAGCTGACCTTCTCCTACGGCCGCGCCTTGCAGGCCGCTCCGCAGAAGGCCTGGAGCGGCAAGCCGGCGAACGTCGCCGCCGCACAGGCCGCCTTCGCCCATCGCGCCCACATGAACCATCTGGCAGCGCTTGGACAATGGCAGCCGACGCTGGAGCAAGCCGCCTGACGGAATTCAGGTTGCGTTCCCTCCGACCCGGGCCATGTGCCCGGGTTTGTTTGAAAGCAGCAAGGTCTGCGATTTCCTGCAACTAAAAATGCAGCTCTGTGTCGGCATTCCTCGCTGCCGATCGTCCTCCGTGAAAAGAGGAGCAGACCTATGCCAAACAACAAGACCGTATCGCAGGAAAAATGGTTTCAGGCGCACAAGGCGCATCTGGCGCGCGAAAAGGAATTGACGCGCTTTCGCGACCGCGTCGCCGCCGAACGCCGCGAACTGCCGTGGCTGAAGATCCGCAAGGACTACGTCTTCGAGACCGAGCAGGGGCCAAAGAAACTGCCTGACCTGTTTGGCGGCAACAGCCAGCTGATCATCTACCATTTCATGTTCGGCCCCGGTGCCGACTATCGTTGCGAGGGCTGCTCGTTCCTTGCCGACCACATCGACGGTGCCAACCAGCATCTCAGGCACCACGACGTCTCGCTCGTGGTGGTTGCGCGGGCGCCGCTGGCCGAGCTTCTGCCCTACAAGCAGCGCATGGGCTGGAAATTCGACTGGGTGTCGTCGTACGCTTCGGACTTCAACTTCGACATGCAGGTGTCATTCACCGACAAGCAGATCGCGGCCGGCGACACGACCTACAATTTCGAGCGGCGCGCGCGGCAATCGAAGGATCTTCCCGGCACCAGCGTGTTCTATCGCGACGAGAAAGGCGACATCTTCCTGACTTTTATCTCGCGCTCCAGAGGCGGCGATCCGCTGATCGGCGCCTATCACTATCTCGACCTGACGCCGAAGGGTCGCAACGAAACCGGTCCCCACCATAGCCTGGTGGACTGGGTGCGGCTGCACGACGAATATGCGGATACGCCCGAGATGCAGGACAGCTGCTGCCATTGACGACGGGCGGTCACCCAAGGTCTTTCGCCTTCGGCCCGACATGCGCTAAGTGCTGTTCGCTATGCCCTAAAAGGGACTTGCCATGCGGCGCTTTCCGACCCTTCTCACCTGGCTCGCCTTTCCGGTTTATGTCTGGCAAGGACTTGGCGTGCGTCGCCGCACCGCCCGCATGCTGCCGGCACAAGGTCCGGTCATGCACGAGATATCTGGCCTGGCGCCAGCAATCTCGGTTCTGGTGCTTGGCGATTCCTCCGCCGCCTCGGTCGGCATCGGCAATTCCGAAAACGGATTGGCCGCGCAACTGGCAGTTCTGATTGCGCAACGCACCGGCCGCACCGTGCGCTGGCGGGCGGCCGGCTTCAACTCGGCAACCTCTGGCCAGATCCGCGATCATGTGCTGCCCAATCTATCGGCCGATCCGTGGACGCATATCGTGCTGGCCGTCGGTACCAACGACACCAAGAATTTTCATTCGGTACCGCGCTTCAAGCGCGAGTTTGGCGGCCTGCTCTACGCGCTGCGCGCCAAATGGCCGGAAGCGCGCGTGGTGTGGTCGCCGGTGCTGGAGTTCACCCGGGCTCCGGCAATGCCGCCATTGCTCGGCAAGATCCTCGAAATCCGCGCCGTCGAGGTGAACCGGATGGGCGAGCGCCTTTGCCTCGAACGCGGCGCCATACCGGCGCCCCGGCTGCCGATCACGGATGCCGATGCCGGCTTCGCATCGGATGGATTTCACGCTTCGGAAGCCGGCTACCGAGCCTGGGCGGAACATCTGGTCAGCCTGGTGCTCGCCAACGAACCGGGCGTCGCGTAGCGGGCCGCCCGCACTAAAGCGCGTCGCATTCGATTGGCCTCATCCGACGCGCTTCAGGTTCTTGTTTTTATGCATGTCGTTGTCGCAAAACCGCTGCACACTTTTGCGCGACATGCATTACGTCCAGTGCCCGAGCACCGCCGTAATCGAAATCGCCGCCATCGCCAGCAGCGCCAGCTTCCAGAAATCGCTGCGCCGCTTCAGCCCGGGCCAGCCGAGCGGCTTGATGAGCTGGATGACCATCATGAAGATGATGACGAGCGCGAGAAGTTTCGACATGCAGCCTTTGATCAGCATCGCGGCTGGCTGTCAAAGCGGCTCCGGGATCGCCGGCTTCCACTGCGGCAAGCCTCTTTTCAGCACTGCCTTGTCACTTCGATGGATAAATCGGAACGCCGGTCATGAGAGCCGCACCCTCCTGACAGACTGCTGTCAGCAGGGGTGTGCGATAGTGCCTGCATCGAAAGAGAGGAGACCAGCCATGAACGGTATTACCATTCTGCGTAGCGTGCAGCACTATGTCGGCAAGATCCGGACGATCCGCAATGAGATCCGCACCCAGCGATTCATGAACACCCTGCCTGCGGACATCCGCAAGGATATTGGTTGGCCGGACATGTATGGCGACCGCCGCAATGGCGGCAATTGAGGCAAGCTTTCTGCGTGGCGTTTGGATGCGACCTGGCGACGAGCTGAAATGGGCATGCTGAAGCCTCCTGACAGTATGGTGTCAGGAGGCTCGTGCCATAGTGCGATGGCCGCCGGAGCCGGATGGCCGAGAGGACGATCGATGAAAAGCTGGAACGACAGGCTGAACACGCCTGGCATCAACGGCATAACACCGTCGCCACGCACCATCGGCGACGTCATCGAAGGCCAGCCGATGCTGGTTCCTACAGCTCGCCAGGTCCATGCATTCATCCGCTCCATCCCCGAAGGCATGGACATGAATGTCCGCGCTTTGCGCACCGCTCTCGCCATCGAGCACGGTGCCGAGATGACATGTCCGGTCACCATCGGCTATCATCTGCGCACCGTCGCCGAGGCCGCCAACGAGGATCTTGAGGGTGGTATGGCGCTGGGCGACGTTGCGCCGTTCTGGCGGGTGGTCGGCGCAAACCCGCCGACAACGAGTAAACTGTCCTTCGGCGCGGCCTTCGTCGCCGCGCAGCGCAAGCGCGAAGGGCTGGAACGATAGACGCCGAGGGACCATACGATGCGCCGCGCCGACAGGCTCTTCCAGATCGTGCAGCATCTGCGTGGTGGTCGTCTGGTCACCGCCCAGAAGCTGGGCACGTGGCTCGAGGTTTCCGAGCGGACGATCTATCGCGACATCGCAGACCTGCAGTCGACCGGCGTGCCGATCGACGGCGAGGCCGGTGTCGGCTACATGATGAGGGAGGGTTTCGATCTTCCGCCGCTGATGTTCACGCGTGACGAGATCGTCGCGCTGGTCGCCGGCGCCCGCATGGTGCGCGCCTTTGGCGGCGCGGCCATGGCGCGAGCCGCCGACGAGGCGCTGGTCAAGATAGGCGCCGTGTTGCCCGACGCCGAAAAGGACCGCATCGCCCGTACCGAGATCCACACGCCGATGTGGGTGGTAAGCGATGCCGCCCGCGAAGCCATCGACCTGATCGAGCGGTCCATCGAGAAACGTCAGGTGCTGACCATCGACTATTCGGATGAGGCCGGCCGCAGCACCGCGCGCGACATCCGCCCGCTCGGCCTGTGGTTCTGGGGCAAGGTGTGGACCTTGGTCGCCTGGTGTGAGATGCGCGGCGATTTCCGCGCCTTCCGCATCGACCGCATCGCCTCGGTGGTCATCGCCGGCCGCACCTTCAAGCCGGAGCGCGGCAAGCAGCTCGCTGATTTCTATCGCGCGGTGGAGCGCAGCGAGGATTACGGCATGGCGCCGGACCGGGCGGCGCGAAGCTGACACGGAAGATCACAAAAAAAGCCCGCTTGAAAGCGGGCTTTTAGTTTTGGATGCCAGACCTATTCCTCTTCGTCGGCGTCCTTGTCCTTCGACTTCAGCGCCGAAAGCTTGGCGAAGACGGCGTTGGCGTCAAGTTCGCGGTCCTCGTCCTTCGGCTTTTCGGGCGCCGGCACCAGCCGTTCGGTCAAGGCGGCCGGCAGCAGCGTATCGCCGACCGGCTGCGCCTGCTCGCGGCCGCGCGAGGCGCGGTTGATTTCCATATCGAGGTCGATCTGCGACGTCAGGCCGAGCGTCACCGGATCCATCGGCTGGAGATTGGCGGAGTTCCAGTGCTTTCTGTCGCGGATCTGGTCGATCGTCGACTTCGTTGTGCCGACAAGGCGGGCAATCTGCGCATCCTTGAGCTCGGGATGGTTGCGCACCAGCCAGAGGATGGCGTTGGGCCGGTCCTGGCGCTTCGACAGCGGTGTGTAGCGCGGACCCTTGCGTTTGGATTCCGGCACCCGCACCTTGGGATCGGAGAGCTTCAGCCGGTGGTTGGCGTCCTTCTCGGCGCGCGCGATCTCGTCGCGAGTGAGCTGGCCGGTCATGATCGGGTCCATGCCCTTGATGCCTTGCGCCGACTCGCCGTCGGCGATCGCCTTGACCTCAAGCGGATGCAGTCCGCAGAACTGCGCGATCTGCTCGAAGGAAAGCGCTGTGTTGTCAACCAGCCAGACGGCGGTCGCCTTTGGCATCAGCAGCGTATTGGCCATTACAAAAATCCTTCTCGTTCGCCCGCGTTCCCGCGCGGGCGGTGGTTTAGAGCCACCAAAATGGGAAAATCGCGGTCTATATAACCGCTCGCTCGCCGTTTCGCAATGTTTTTGGCAGGCGCGCGTCAAGGACGGCACGGCAGCGCGACCAGCAGACCGCGAAGGGTCGGCAGATGACGCCATGCAGTCGAAACCTTCAAAAAGACAAAGCCCGCCAGACCAAGGTCGGGCGGGCTCGGAACCGGCGACGGAAATCCGTCTGCTGCGGCTCTGGCTTCTAAAGCTTGATCCCGAACCGCGGCTCGGCGTTGCCGAAAAGCGGCGCCCGGTCTTCGAGCGGGATCGTGCTCGAGATCAAAGCCCTTTGCGGGCGATTCTCTCGATGTCGCCGCGGTTGATGCCGAGGTCGTTGAGCTGACGAGCATTCAGCCGGTTCAGTTCGCGCACGGTTTCGTTGTACATGCGCCAGTTACGGAAAGCGCGGATCGGGTTCATGATAGTCCTCCATCGTTTTGATGCCGCGTAAATAGGCATCGGCGATGAAAAATTGAACAGACGCTTTTGCATGGCCGCAATGCGTTTGTTGCATTGCACCATTAAGCTTTCGTTCAGCCTGTTTGCGGGCCGTCAGGCGACATCGAGCACAATCTTGCCGATGTGCTCACCCTCCTCCATCCGCTCATGCGCCCGCCACGCTTCCTTGAGCGGGAAGATCGTATCCATCACCGGCGCAACCTTGCGCGTGCCGAGCAGCGGCCAAACCTGCGCCTCGAGCGCAGCCGCAACTGCCGCCTTGAACTCCACGGTGCGTGGCCTGAGCAGCGATCCTGTGTGCACGAGCCGCTTGGCCATGATCTTGAAGAAATCGGCGCTCGCCACTGCCCCGCCCTGCGTCGCGATCTGGACGATGCGGCCTTCCATGGCTGCAGCCTCATAGTTTCGCGCCACATAGTCGCCGCCGACCATGTCGAGGATGACATTGGCACCCTTGCCGCCGGTTGCCTCCTTGACTGCGGCGACGAAGTCCTCCTCGCGGTAGTTGATCGCCCGGTCGGCGCCGAGCTTGAGGCAGGCGTCGCATTTCTCCTTGCTGCCGGCGGTGGTGACGACATAGGCGCCGAAAGCAGCAGCAAGCTGGATCGCCGTGGTGCCGATACCCGACGAGCCGCCATGCACGAGCAGTGTCTCGCCGCTCTTCAGGCCGCCGCGCTCGAAGACATTGTGCCAAACAGTGAAGTAGTTTTCCGGCAGCGCCGCCGCTTCGGTGTAGGTAAAGCCGGCGGGCAGCGGCAGCACGCTGCCGGCGTGCACTCTGACATATTCGGCATAGCCGCCGCCCGCCGTCAGCGCACAGACCCGGTCGCCGACGCGCCAGCGCGATATCTCGTCACCAAGGGCAGCGACTTCGCCTGCTGCTTCCAGCCCCGGCAGATCCGACGCTCCCGGCGGTGGCGGATAGGCGCCCTTGCGCTGTTGCACGTCCGGCCGGTTGACGCCGGCGGCCCGCACCCGGATCAGGATCTCGCCGGGACCGGGAACCGGTACGTCGCGGGTTTCCGGTTTCAGCACCCGCGGCCCGCCCGGTTCCGATATGGCGATCGCCATCATCTTCGCCGGAATTTTCTGTGCGTTCGCCATGAATTTTCCCGTCGTGCTCCGCCGGTTTCTCGTGCCAGCTCTTGCCCGCCATTTGCATCCATACCCTTGCCCTATGTATGCTCATTGGCAAATCAGGCAAATGGGCAATCACGGAGGAGCGACGATGGCGATCTTCGACGACGAACCCAAGAAGAAAGCGCGCCCGCACGAGATCGGGCAGGATCTGTCGCTGCTTTCCGTCGATGAATTGTCCGAACGGATCGGCATCCTGCGCGACGAGATCGCCCGGCTGGAAGCCGAGCTCAAGACCAAGGGCTCGACCAAGTCGGCGGCAGAGGCGCTGTTTCGCCGCGGGTAGTTACTGCGGGTAATTCCAAAAGCTCGGGCACGCCGCCGAAAAGCCCGAATGCCGCTGTCTCCAGACTTGTGCCCAAAACCCCAGCCGGATTGAAAAATGTTCGCAAGCTACAGACCGATCCTCTCGCTGCTGCGCGGCACCGCGTTCCTGTTGGCGGCATCTGGACTGCACGGTCTGCTGTTGCCGCTGCGCGGCCAGGTGGAGGGCTTCTCGACGGCATCGCTCGGCCTGATGGGCACGGCTTGGGCCGGCGGCTTCGTCACCGGCTGCTTCTTTGCGCCACGCATCGTGCGCCGCGCCGGTCATGTCAGGGCTTTCGGCGCCTTTGCCGCATCGGGAGCGATCGTCGCACTGCTCACCGGCCTGATCATCGACGAATATACCTGGATCCTGCTGCGCGCCTTCACCGGCTTCACCATGGCCGGCGCCTTCATGGTCATCGAAAGCTGGCTCAACGAGAAGGCCACCAACGAAAACCGCGGCACCGTCTTCGGCCTCTACATGATGGTCACCTATGCCTCGATCATGGGCGGTCAGATGATCGTTGCCGGCGGCGATGTGAGATCGGCGTCGCTGTTCATGATCACCGGCATTCTGTTCTGCCTGTCGCTGATCCCGACAGCGGTCTCGACGGCGTCTCACCCCAAGCCGCTGCAGGACGTGTCGCTTGACGTCAAGGGGCTCTACGTCAATTCGCCGGTGTCGGCGATCGCTTGCGTGCTGATCGGCATCGCCAACGGCGCCTGGGGTACACTTGGTGCCGTCTATGGAGCGCGCATCGGCATCTCGACAGCCGAGATCGCGCTGATGATGAGCCTCGTGGTCATCGCCGGCGCTGCCATGCAGCTTCCGGCCGGGCGGCTCTCCGACACGACGGACCGTCGTTTCGTGCTGGCGGGCGCGGCCTGCGGCGCTGCGCTGTTTGCCATCGCCATCTTCCTGTTCGAACCGCGCTCCGGCGTCTTCGTCATCGTCTGCACCGCCGCCTACGGCGCCTTCGCCTACACGCTCTATTCGATCGCGGTGGCGCATGCCAATGACCATGCGCGATCGGAGGACTTCGTCAAAGTGTCGGGCGGCCTGCTGCTGCTTTATGGCTTCGGCACGATGATCGGTCCGCTGGTGGCCGCCGGCCTGATGGGCTGGATGCGCCCTGAGGGGCTGTTCCTGGCCACTGCGCTCGCGCATCTCAGCCTGGCTGGCTATACGCTGCTGCGCATCAGCCGTCGCGCGCCGGTGCCGATCGAAGGCCGCGATGCCTTCAAGACCCAGCCCGCCGATCGCTCGGTGACGCCGGAAGCGTTGCGGCTCGACCCGCGCAGAAAAGCTGAAGCCGACAGTTGAGATTCGAGGCGCTTTGCCCCACAAATAAGGCATGATGCTTTCCGACGCCTTCATGGCGATTGCCGATCCCAACCGGCGCCATCTCTTGGAAGAGCTCCGGCGCGGACCGAAGACCGTCAACGAATTGGCATCCGGCTTGCCGGTGTCCCGCCCGGCCGTTTCGCAGCACCTGAAGGTGCTGCTTGATGCGGGGTTGGTCAACGCCAAGCCGGAAGGCACCAGGCGCGTCTATACGGTCAGCAATGCCGGCTTCCTGAAGCTCAACATCTGGCTTGACCAGTTCTGGGATGCGGAGCAGCTCGGTTCACCCGGAAGCTGAGAGGCATCGTCAGCGCGTCGAGCAACTATGCAGCATCGGGCCTAGAGTATCCGTGTTGGTCAAGGGAGAGATGGTGTCCAGGTCCGATTGTCCCTGAGTAGTGCGTTTGCGAGGATGATGAACCACTCTAGCCATTGTTGTAGGGGAAGAGCTTGAAATACGGCTGCGCTTCCTCGATCACACGGGCAACCGAGGGGCGTTGCAGCAACCGGTCGTGATAGCGCCTGACCGCAGGATATTCGTCTCCGAACGGCTCGACCTTGTTGGCGTAGAACAGCGCGGGGGCGGCAGCGCAGTCGGCCATGGTGAAGCTCGCACCCACCGCCCATGTCGTCGACTGCATGTCCTGTTCAATGATGGCGTAGGAGCTGCGCAGCTGGGCGCGGGCCTGCTCGACGCCGAACGGATCGGTCTTGCCCTCCGGCCGCAGCCGGTCACCAACGATCTTCTGCATCGGTTCCTGGACATAGAAGTCATAGAAGCGGTCGGCAAGCCGGGTCTGGCGAGCGAGATCGAGATCGGCGGGGATCAGTTCGACCGGCCCAGGATAATACGCGTTGAGATATTCGATGACGATCGTCGATTCCGGCACGGTCCGGTCCAGCGCTTCATCGCGCAGCACCGGCATCTTGCCGAGCGGCCACAATTTCAGAAACGCCGCGCGCGACTGTTCATTGCCGAGATCGACAACGACCGATGTGAATGGCGTGCCGTTCTCATAGAGCGCGATCAGCGGTTTCCAGCAGAAGGAGGCCAGCGGATGAAGATGCATCGTCAGGGACATTTTTGCTCCTATCTTTGGTGCTTCGTCTCGCGGGCATCCGGTGTCAAGGTTCGGCCCGCTGCTACGTGGCCCGGCTGTGGGCGACGATCGCATCGATGATCGCGGCCCAATCGTCGGGATGCAGCTCGTGGCCGCCGCCCTCGATCCGGACCAGTCTTGCACCGGCGACCGCGTCGGCAAGAGCGGCGCCATGCTCGGCTGGAAAGATCGGATCGTCGGTGCCGTGGACAACGAGGAGCGGAATCTTCATCTCGTGCAGCCGCCCCGTCCAGTCCTCGCCGCTCCGATCTTCGCCGCCCTTGAGCATGAAGTGATTGGTCGCGCTGAGAAAGCCGCCGGACCGGTCGTAGTCCTGTTCCACGAACGCTCTCGTCCGCGCCTCATCGAACGGATGCGCGGTGCCGGCGAGCGCACGCGCGTTTTTGACCATGAAATCGACCGCTTGGCCACGGTCAGACCAGTCGACCTTCGCGCCTTCGGCCGAATGTTTCCTATAGGCCTCGGTGGTTCCGGGCAAATGCGACGTATCGATGCCCAAGGGCGAGCTGCTGATCACCGTCAGCGAAGTGACACGCGACGGGTATTTCAACGCAACGAGCTGCGCGATCATGCCGCCCATCGACATGCCGACCACGTGCGCCTTTCGGATTCCCTGGTCGTCAAGGACGCGGACGGCATCGTCCACCATGTCGTCGAATGTATAAGGCGGCTCGCCCGGCGCGTATTTGGTCGAACGGCCGGTATCGCGATTGTCATAGCGGATCACGAAGCGACCCTCGCCGGCCAGCTTCCGGCAAAACGCTTCGGGCCACCAAAGCATGGAAGCCATCGCGCCCATGATCAACAACACCGCCGGATGGGCCGGATCGCCGAACGTCTGGGATGCGATTTCGGGGTGTTCGGCGTTTTTCATGGCTTTCCTCCTTGGGCTTCCAATCCGATTGCATTTTGCAATCAGTTGCACGATATTAAAACCGATACGATAATGCAACCGGTTTTTGGAGATTCGCATGAACATCGATCGTCGGTCCGGATGCCCCATCAACCTGTCGCTCGAAGTGTTCGGTGACCGGTGGAGCCTGATCATCCTTCGCGACATCATCTTCGGCGGCAGACGCCACTTTCGCGAACTGCTCAACGGCTCGATGGAGGGCATCGCCTCCAACATCCTCGCCGACCGGCTGAAGCGGCTGATGGAGCTCGGCATGCTGACCAAGGCGGACGATCCCTCCCACAAGCAAAAGGCGATCTACAGCCTGACCGAAATGGCGATTACGCTGGTGCCGATCCTGGCGCATCTCGGCGCCTGGGGCCGCGTCTGGCTGCCGGTCAGCGAAGAGCTCTCTATCCGTGCCGAGCTTCTGGAAAAAGGCGGCCCGCCGATGTGGGATAAGTTCATGAACGAGTTGCGCCACGAGCATCTGGGTGCGTCTCCCGCCCCATCTGGACCCACCGTCCGCGCGACTTTGCAGGCCGGATACGATGCGGTAGTCGCCCGCAAGGCGGAGCGAGTTGGCTGCGATCCGGCGCCATGACCAACTTATTTTCCCAATTGCGGGCTGGCTCTGCTATCAAGGGACTGAAGATAATTTACGGATTGGATAACGCTCTTGGTCGAGAACTCTAAGGACACTGCCCGTGCGCGGGCCGATTTGCGTTTCAAGAAACAGGAAGAGGCAGCCACGGTTCGCCAGAAGGCGATGGCGGAATATGTCGCCGAGAGCGACGCTCGCCAAGCCAAGACCAACAAGCTGCGGGCGCTGCGCCTCGCCAAGGAAGCGGAAGACCTGGCCAATGCGCCTCCGGCCCCGGTGAAGAAGCCTCGCGCCAAGAAGAAATAGGCCGGCGCTCCCAGAATCCATGCTTCCTTCCGCACGCGAAACAGTTCACTCGGAGTCTGTTCTGACGGCTGATAACTGGCGCGTTCAGGAGACGGCCATGACCGCACTGACGCTCGACAAAGCCCTTGAAATCAACGCCGCCGCCTTTGCCAAGGGTGCCTAGCTCAAGCTCAGGCGCTTGGCGTCTCGGTGCTCGACGCCGGCGCCCATCTGGTCGCGTTCCAGCGTCAGGACGGCGCCTCGTTCCTGCGTCCGCAAATGTCGGCCGGCAAGGCCTATGGCGCGCTGGCTATCGGCATGGGCCCGCGCCGGGTGGAAGCTTTCGCCAAGGAGCGCCCGCATCTGATCGCCGACATCTCCGACGTGTCGGGCGCGCGCGCGGCGTGCTGATCCGCGACAACGCCGGCACGATCATCGGCGCCATCGGTATTTCCGGCGACACGTTCGACAATGATGAAACGGCAGCCATCGCCGGCTCGAGGCGGCTGGCTTCACCGCTGACCCGGGCTGAGCCGGGATCCTTAATTCATATTGATGTCGCGGGTGGCCGACCGCATCGACACCGAAAAGCCGGCCAGCACGTCGATCAGCGCTATGACCATCAGTGTGAAGAAGACGGAATGGGCGGCGCCCTTCACCAGCAGGAACTCGACCAGATAGGCCACAAAGACGAAGGTCGACAAAAGATGGTCCATGATCGAGGCACTTGTCGTGCGCGTCGACTTCACCACTTCGACGAACAAGAAGATCAGTGCGATCAGCACGATGAGGTCGCCGAGGGTCATCGAGAACACGCCACCCGACATCATCCGGACCGAAAACATTTCGGTGGCCCACGGATCGTCGCCGCTGCCGAATATTCCCAGAAGCCCAAGATTGTAGAGGATGAAAGGCACGATCAGCAGCGGGATGGCACCGAACATGTGGCGGCTCCGGTTGGACTGATCTTTGTAGAGTGCGCCCGGCGTTCGCCGTCAAGAATTTTCGTGCGGCCGATAAACACGGACAAAGACGGCGTGAAACAACAATGTCAGGCCCGGCTGATACGATCAGTTGTCGCAAACGCAAAAAGACCGGCCAATGGCCGGTCGCTTCGCAACCCAATAAACCGTCGAAAGCTCTATCAGCTTTCCTTCGGCTCCAGAACCTGGCGACCGCGATACATGCCGGTCTTCAGGTCGATATGGTGCGGACGGCGCATCTCGCCGGAGTTCTTGTCCTCGACATAGGTCGGGGCCTTCAGTGCGTCGGCAGAACGGCGCATGCCGCGCTTCGACGGAGAGGTTTTTCGTTTCGGAACGGCCATGGATATGCTCCACTACATGGTCAAAACGCCCCGGCGGCCCTCGTGAAAGGGCCACATCAGGGGCCGGAATCTGAGAAAGTCGGGTGCCTATACACGCCCGACGGCGTTTTGGCCAGCGTCGCCGTGTTTTTTTTTGACACTATCGCAGGCAACCGACATAGGCGCCGGCGCGGCCGGCGCGCCGTTCGATCAACGCGGCAAGCCGCCTCAGTCCCGGCCCGGGCTTCGCCGGATTGCGCACGATCGGATTCGGCAAGGTGACGGCAAGCAGCGCTGCCTGCCGGCGCGACAGCTGTTTAGCCGAGACGCCGAAATGATGCTGGGCGGCGGCCTCGATGCCGTAGATGCCCGGTCCCCATTCGGCGATGTTGAGGTAGATCTCCATGATCCGCCGTTTCGACAGCACCGCATCGAAATAGACGGCCAGCGGCAGTTCGACGACCTTACGGACCGAGCCCAACGGCCGCGACCATAGATAAAGATTCTTTACCGTCTGCATGGTGATGGTCGAGGCGCCACGTGTCATCTCGCCGGCGAGCGCATCGTCGACGACGCCGCGCAACTCGCCCAGATCGACGCCGCGATGGAAACAGAACTGCCCGTCCTCCGACATGATTATCGAATATGCCAGCACCGGCGCGACATCGTCGATGGAAACCCAGCGCCGATCGTAGCCGGAAAACGTCGCCAGGTCCTTCAGCATCAATGTCGACACCGGATGCACGAATGACGGCAGATACAGGAAGGTCAGCACCACCGGCACCAACGCCAGCACGACGGCGACGGCAATGCCGCGCCGGACCCAGCGTTGAAGACCGATGCGGCTGCCGCGTCTCGGTCTCGCCATGTCCAACCCTTCGGTTTCGTGATCGACGATCGGTTCCGCCAAGCCACCCAGTCCGCGCTACTCCCTGCCCCCGGCATAATGGCGCTTGGCTTCTTGCGCAATGTCTGAGTGTCGGCTACCGCTCCCGACCATGACGAAAGACGACCAAATGGCGTTCGAAGCTGCACTTATTGCCCGGGCAGTTCCGCTCGAGGCGCTGCTGAGGCGGTTGCTCGACGGACGGACGCTTTCGGGCGAGGTCGCGCGGCCCGAACGCCTGATGGCGGCAATGCGACATGGCGTGCTGAACGGCGGCAAACGACTGCGTCCCTTCCTGGTCATGGAAAGTGCTGCACTGTTTTCAGCCGACGGCGAGGCGGCGCTGCGCGTCGCGGCGGCGCTCGAATGCGTGCACTGCTATTCGCTCATCCATGACGATCTGCCGGCCATGGACGACGACGATTTGCGCCGCGGCCAGCCGACCGTGCACAGGGCTTTCGATGAGGCGACCGCCATTCTTGCGGGCGACGCCTTGCTGACACTTGCCTTCGACATCCTTGCCGACGAGGCGACAATGCTGCCGGCCGAGCGCAGGGCAACGCTGGTGCTGGCACTGGCCCGCGCCGCCGGGGCGGGAAGCATGGTCGGCGGCCAGATGCTCGATCTCGAAGCCGAACAAAGCCGGCCGGACGAGGCCGGCATCATCCGGCTTCAGGCGATGAAAACCGGTGCGCTGATCCGCTTTGCCTGCGAAGCGGGCGCTATCCTTGCCGGCGCGCCGTCGGGCGACCGCGAAAGGCTGGCCGAGTTCGGCTCGGCGATCGGGCTTGCCTTTCAGCTTGCCGACGATCTGCTCGACCTGACCGCCGACGCGCATCAGATGGGCAAGGCGACCGGCAAGGATGCCGCGGCCGGCAAGGCGACGCTGGTCGCGCTGCACGGACCGGACTGGGCGCGGGGCCAGCTCCATGGCCTCGTTGACCAGGCTCATGCGTTGCTCGAACCTTTTGGCGAGCAAGCTGCGCTTCTGAAACAAGCGGCGCAGTTCGTAGCGGCCCGCAACAATTAAGCGCGCCCCTATGGCGCGCCGGAGAATTGGCGACTGATCGGCCGAACGTCCTCGCAACCGGCCGATCGGGATCATTTCCGGCGATGTCGGACCACATGGACCCGCCACACCAGTTGCCGAGCCATTCTTCAGCCTCGCGGCAGGGTTCCGCGGCTCGGGTGGACAGCGGTCAGCCTTCGCCAGTTGTCTTTTCCACCACGGGCTGCGGAACCGGTTCCATCTCGGCCGCCGCCTCGACCGCCCGCGCCTCGGCCGGCTTGCGCCGGTTGCGGATGAAGGCGGCGATGCGGTCGCGGATTTCGCCGGCGCTGAGAAACACCGGAACGCGCGCCACCGGCGCGGTCGGCTCAAAGGACAGGCCAAGGCCGGTGATCCTGCCCTTGTCGTCGACGTCGCGGACGATCAGCTCGATCGGACCGAGCAGCACGCGGTCGGCGTATTCGGCGTGGCCGCCGAGCCGGGTAGTGACCAGGTCGCCAATGCTGAGCTTGCGTTCCGCTTCGGTCAGGCCCGGCGCGTAGGCGGTCTCCAGTTCCTCGGCGGGGCGTGACGGATCGACGGCGAAGGCGCCGAAGAAATCAGCGTCCTCGGGATCGACCACGGCACGGCTAGCGAACAGCTTGTCGAGCAGGCGCGGATAGCGGTCCGGCACGAAGATGTAGACATGGTCGCCGGCGGTCAGCCTGCCCATGTCCTGGAAGCGCATCGAGCGTCCGTCGCGCAGCACCAGCGAGGGCCGCGCCCAGCGCGGAATGCGCTCGCCGCGCGCCACCGGGCTGCCGGGCGCCACGCGGTAGGCAAGCAGCTCGTGATGGGCGGAACCCGGCAGTTCGAGTTCGACCTTGTCCAGCGGCCCGAGGCGGGCCGGCACGATCAGGCCGAGGCGGCGCGCCAGCGGGCCGACGGTCCATCCCTGCACGACCAGCGAGACCAGCACGACGATGAAGGCGATGTTGAAGATGAAGCGGCCGTTCTCCAGGCCGCCGAGCATCGGGGTGATGGCGAGCAGGATCGACACGGCGCCGCGCAGGCCGACCCAGGAGATGAAGGCGATCTCGGGGCGCGGCAGGCGAAACGGGATCAGGCAGAGCCAGACGGCGATCGGCCGCGCGACGAAGATCAGGAACAGGCCGAGCAGCACCGCCGGCACCAGGAGCGCCGGAAATTGTGACGGCGTGGCGAACAGGCCGAGGATCAGGAACATGATGATCTGCGCCAGCCACGACATGCCGTCCTGAAAGCGCTTGAGGATGGTGACGGCGCGGATGTCGGAATTGCCGGCAACCAGGCCGGCGAGATAGACCGCCAGGAAGCCGGAGCCGCCAATGGCGCCGGCGGCGGCGAACACCATCAGCGACAAGGTCAGCACGAAGATCGGCAGCAGGCCGTGATCGAGATTGAGCCGGTCGACGAGGCGCACGATGGCGAGGCCGCCGAGCACGCCGACAACGGCGCCAAGCCCCATACTGATGAGGAAGCCGAGGAAAAGGTCGGTAACCAGCATCTTGGCTTCAGGGTTGGCGTGAGCCGCGATGATCTCGACCAGGGTGATGGTCAGGAAGATGGCGATCGGATCATTGGTGCCGGACTCCACTTCGAGCGTGGAGCGCACACGCTCGCGCAGATTGATCTCGCCGGCGCGCAGCAGGAAGAAGACCGCTGCCGCGTCGGTCGAGGCGACGGCAGCACCCAGCAGGAAGGATTCCAGCCAGGTGAGATCGAGAAAATAGTGGGCGGCGGCACCGAACAGGCCGGTGGTCAGCAACACGCCGAAGGTTGCCAGCGACAGCGCCGGTGCTGCCGCCTGCCGCAAGGCGTTGAGCGGCGTGCCGAAACCGGAATCGAACAGGATGACGGCCAGCGCCAATGAGCCGGCAAAATAAGCCAGCCGCGCATTGTCGAACTCGATGCCGAGGCCGTCGGTTCCGGTGGCGAGGCCGATGCACAAAAACAGCAGCAGGAGAGGGGCGCCGAAGCGGAAGGCGATCAGGCTCGAAAACGCGGCGGCAACGACGAGCGCGGTGCCGACCAGCGTTACGAGATAGATCGCATGCTCCATCCGAATTTGCCCCTCACATTCGTGTCCCTCTCGAATTGCGGGAGAGTGAGGCGAAGACGTGACCAGTGCAAGGCGGGAGGGTGGCTTTTTGGTCTATGCCGCTGATTTTCGCAGGTTTTGACGCCCGGAGCGCAATCGCGCCGACCAAAGCGTGGGGCGGTCCTGCTCCAACAAAAACGCCCGGACGAAGCCGGGCGTTTCAGGTCGCGATGGGGAAGATCAGGCGATGGTCTTGCCGAAGGCGACCGCTGTGTCGCCCATGCGGTTGGAGAAGCCCCATTCATTGTCGTACCAGGACAGGACCGAAACGAAGTTGCCATCCATGACCTTGGTTTGGTCGAGCGCCATGACCGAGGAACGCGGATCGTGGTTGAAGTCGATCGAGACATTCGGATGGTGAGTGACGCCGAGAATGCCCTTCAGCTTGCCGTTGGAAGCGGCGATCACCGCCTCGTTGATTTCCTGCACGGTGGTCGAACGCTTGGCGATGAATTTGAAGTCGACGACCGACACGTTGGGGGTCGGCACGCGGATCGAGATGCCGTCGAGCTTGCCCTTGAGGTCGGGCAGCACCAGCCCGATCGCCTTGGCCGCACCGGTCGAGGTCGGGATCTGCGACAGGGCCGCGGCACGGGCGCGGTAGAGATCCTTGTGCATGGTGTCCAGCGTCGGCTGGTCGCCGGTGTAGGAGTGGATCGTAGTCATCATGCCCTTTTCGATGCCGACGGCGTCGTGCAGCACGGCCGCCAGCGGCGCCAGGCAGTTGGTGGTGCAGGACGCGTTGGAGATGACGATGTGGTCCTTGGTCAGCTTGTCGTGGTTGATGCCATAGACGACAGTGAGGTCGGCGCCCTCGGCCGGCGCCGAGACGACGACGCGCTTGGCGCCGGCAGTCAGGTGCGCGGCGGCCTTGTCGCGCGCGGTGAAGATGCCGGTGCATTCGAGCGCGATGTCGATGCCGAGTTCCTTCCACGGCAGCTGCGTCGGATCCTTGATCGCGGTGACCTTGAATTTTTCCTTGCCGACGGTGATCTGGTCGCCGGAGACCGTCACTTCATGCGGGAAGCGGCCATGCACGCTGTCGTAGCGCAAGAGATGCGCGTTGGTCTCGACAGGACCGAGGTCGTTGACGGCGACGACGTCGATGTCCTTGCGGCCGGATTCATGGATGGCGCGCAGGATGTTGCGGCCGATGCGGCCGAATCCGTTGATGGCAACTCTGACGGTCATTGTTCTCTCCCTGGGAGTTGGAGGCCGAAGATCAAGTCCGCAGCTTCATAACGGCGGACGGGCAAAGAATCCAGCCGCCGAGGCGTGGATTTAAATCGATTAGTGTTCCACCGCCCGGCAAAACCGCTATGCCAGCCTTTGCCGGGCGGGGCTCACTTTCATTTGCCATGCAGACGGGCTTCCGCCGCCTTCACCGTTGCCTCGGCTGTGATGCCGAAATGCGGGTAGAGCTGTTCGATGGTGCCGGAGGCGCCGAAGCCGGTCATGCCGACAAAGATGCCGTCGGTGCCGATGAAGTGATCCCAGCCCTGACGGATGCCGGCTTCGATGGCAATCTTGAGCGGCGCATTGCCGATCGTCCTGCTGCGATAGTCGGCGCTCTGCTTGTCGAACAATTCGAAACACGGCACCGAGACGACGCGGGTCGCGTGGCCGTGCTTTTCCAAGGCCTCGCGGGCGGCCAGCGCGATCTCGACCTCGGAGCCCGACGCGAAGATCGTCACCGCCGCCTCGCCACTGGCGGCGGCAAGTTCATAGGCGCCGCGGCTGGAGAGGTTTTCCGCAACGAAGTCGTTGCGTACCGTCGGCAGGTTCTGCCGGGTCAGCGCCAATGTCGAAGGCGTCTTTTCCGACTCAATGGCCAACTGCCAGCATTCCGCGGTTTCCACCGCATCGGCGGGGCGGAAGACATTGTGGTTCGGAATGGCGCGAAGTGCTGCCAGATGCTCGACCGGCTGATGGGTCGGGCCGTCTTCGCCAAGGCCGATGGAATCATGGGTCATGACGAAGATCGAGCGGATGCCCATCAGCGAAGCAAGCCGCATCGCCGGACGGGCATAGTCGGAAAAGCACATGAAAGTGCCGCCATAGGCGATAATGCCGCCATGCAATGTCAGCCCGTTGAGCGCGGCCGCCATGCCGTGCTCGCGAACGCCGTAATGAACGTAGCGCTGGCCGTAATCGTCGGCGGTGATGTTCTTGGTCTGGCTGGTCTTGGTGTTGTTGGAGCCGGTCAAATCGGCCGAGCCGCCGATGGTTTCGGGCACGGCGCCGTTGATGACCTCCAGCGCCATTTCCGATGACTTACGGGTGGCGACCTTCGGCTTGTCGGCGGCGAGCTTCTTCTTGTAATCGCCAATGACGGCGTCGAAGTTGGCCGGCAGCGTGCCACTGATGCGGCGTTCGAACTCGCTGCGCAATTTGGCATCAGCCTTGGCAAGGCGGCTTTCCCAGTCAGTGCGCGCCTTGACGCCTGTCCGCCCGGCGGTACGCCATGCGTCGAGGATATCGGCCGGAACCTCGAAGGGCGGATAATCCCAGCCGAAGAATTTTCTGGCGCCAGCGATTTCCTCGGCGCCGAGCGGCGAGCCATGCGCCTTGTTGGTGCCGGCCTTGGTCGGCGCGCCGAAGCCGATGGTCGTCTTGCAGGCGATCATCGTCGGCTTGTCGGAGTGGCGGGCCGCTTCGATGGCATAGGCGATCGCTTCCGGGTCCTGGCCGTCGATATGGCTGGCATTCCAGCCGGACGCCTGGAAGCGGGCGACCTGATCGGTGTTATCGGCGAGCGACACCGGGCCATCGATCGAGATGTTGTTGTTGTCCCAGAAGACGATCAGCTTGTTCAGTTTCAGATGCCCGGCAAGCGCGATGGCTTCCTGGGATACGCCTTCCATCAGGCAGCCGTCGCCGGCCAGCACATAGGTGTAGTGGTCGACGAGATCTTTGCCGAAAGCGGCATTCATGATGCGCTCGCCGAGCGCGAAGCCGACCGAATTGGCAAGGCCCTGGCCGAGTGGGCCGGTCGTCGTCTCAATGCCCGCGGCATGGCCGTATTCCGGGTGGCCCGCCGTCCTCGACCCCAATTGGCGGAACTGCTTGATCTGGTCGATGGTGATGTCTTCGTAGCCGGTCAGATAGAGCAGCGAGTAAAGCAGCATCGATCCGTGGCCGGCCGACAGGATAAAGCGGTCGCGGTCCGGCCAATGCGGGTTTTTCGGATCGTATTTGAGAAAGCGGGTGAACAGCACCGTGGCGATGTCGGCGCAGCCCATGGGCAGTCCGGGGTGGCCGGAATTTGCCTTCTCGACGGCGTCCATGGCGAGAAAACGGATCGCATTGGCCATCCGGTCATGTTGTTCGCGCGAGGTCATGCTTCCTCCAAAATGGGGGTTTGGGCCTTGGGAAAGCCCTTGAAAAGGGTGCGCGACACATAGCAGGCGCGGCCTTTTAGTCAACAAATCGGTGTGCTTTTGCCGGTCTTGTGATGGCCGTGCGCGACTTACATTAGCGTTAGCAGGGGACAGTCGCGACAGCTTTATTGACGTGCGGTTCACACGACGCGTAATGTTTCAGGGATAACGCGTTCTGAACGTGGATGATTCGGTGATGGGCAGGGCGCAGGACGAAAGCCATGACCGGGGAAACGACCCTCAAGGAAGTCATTGCCAGGCTGGGTAAGGCCATCGAAGGGCTGGAAAACGCCGTCGCGGCCAAGCTTGAGCATGAGCGGGACTATTCGGAAGCCGAGGCCGAAGTGCAGCGGATGAACGCCGACCGCTCGCGGCTGGCGCAGGAGCTCGACAATTCCGAGGCCCGCGCCGAACGGCTGGAAGATGCCAACAAGGAAGTGTCGCGAAGGCTGGTGACAGCTATGGAAACCATCCGCGCGGTACTGGACAGGTAGGCCAATGGCACAAGTCACGGTTTCCATCGACGGCAAGCAGTATCGGATGGCCTGCGACGAGGGCCAGGAAGAGCATCTGATCGATCTTGCCGAGCGCTTCGACCGCTATGTCTCGCATCTGAAGGATTCTTTTGGCGAGATCGGCGACCAGCGGCTGACCGTGATGGCCGGCATCATGGTCATGGACGAGCTTTCGGAACTGCAGAAGCGGGTCAAGGGCATGGAAAGCGAAGTGCTGACGCTGCGCAAGACGCGCGACGACGCACTGACCAAGGCCGACAAGAACGATTCCGTGCTGACCGGGGCGCTCGGCGCACTGGCCCAGCGCATGGAAGACCTGGCGACGACGCTGGCAGTGAACAAGGCCTGAACCAGCGCAGCGAAAATTCCTGCTGCATTTGCCGAGAAGCAATGAAAATATTTCGCCGCCGGCCTTGATGCCGGCGCAACAGGCGTTTGAAGGATGACGCCGGAGTGATAGAAAGGCAAAAGCAGCGCCGGGCAACGCCGGCTGCGATCTGCACGCACAGGGTAAGGGACACGTCATGAGCCTTCGCATCAACGATATCGCACCGGACTTCACCGCTGAGACCACGCAAGGACCGATCAGCTTCCATGAATGGATCGGCGACGGCTGGGCGGTATTGTTCAGCCATCCGAAGAACTTTACGCCGGTTTGCACGACCGAACTCGGCACAATGGCCGGGCTCGAAGGCGAGTTCAGGAAGCGCAACGTCAAGATCATCGGCATCTCGGTCGATCCCGTCCAAAGCCATGAAAAGTGGCAGAACGACATCAAGACCGCGACCGGTCATTCGGTGAACTACCCGCTGATCGGCGACAAGGATCTCAAGGTCGCCAAGCTTTACGAGATGCTGCCGGCGGGTGCCGGCGAGAGCTCGGAAGGCCGCACGCCCGCCGACAATGCCACGGTGCGTTCGGTTTACGTCATCGGGCCCGACAAGAAGATCAAGCTGGTTCTCACCTACCCGATGACGACGGGCCGCAACTTCGACGAAATCCTGCGCGCCATCGATTCCATGCAGCTGACCGCCAAGCACCAGGTGGCGACGCCGGCGAACTGGAAGCAGGGCGAGGACGTCATCATCACCGCTGCCGTCTCGAATGAGGATGCCATCAAGCGCTTCGGCGCCTATGAGACGATCCTGCCATATCTCAGGAAAACCAAGCAGCCTTCCGCCTGAGCAGGCAGAGGCGGCACAGAGAGTTTTCGGTTTTCCTGGCCGTGTGAGCATGGGGTGCTTGACGATGCCTGGTTGACGGACAACCATGCCTTTAATTTGCCGTGGCAGAGAAAATCCTTCCTGCCGTGGTGAGGGGCGAAGGAGGCTGGATTGGACGCATTATCGGCCAGGTCGCAGGTCACCGGCTTCTATGACAAGCCGAGCGGGTCCGTCCAGTATGTGGTCGCCGACATGGCGACCCGCAAATGCGCTATCATCGATCCGGTGCTCGACTTCGACGAAAGGTCCGGTGCAACGGCAACGAAAAACGCCGACGCCCTGCTCGACTTCGTCAGGGAAAGCGGGCTGGAGGTCGAGTGGATCCTCGACACGCATCCGCATGCGGATCATTTCTCCGCCGCCCATTATCTGAGGGGGAGAACCGGAGCGCCGACGGCAATCGGCGAGAAGGTCATCAACGTCCAGAAATTGTGGAAGGTGATCTACAACTGGCCGGAATTCCCCGCCGACGGTTCGCAATGGGACAGGCTGTTCGCCAACGGCGCAACTTTTTCGGTCGGCGGCATTGCGGCAAGAGTGCTGTTCTCGCCGGGCCACACACTGGCCTCGATCACTTACGTCATTGGCGACGCCGCCTTCATCCACGACACGCTGTTCATGCCGGACAGCGGCACCGCAAGGACAGACTTTCCGGGCGGCAGTGCCGAGCGGCTCTGGCGTTCGATCGAGGACATCCTGGCGCTGCCGGACGAGACACGTCTGTTCGTCGGTCACGACTACCAGCCGGGCGGTCGCGAAGCGCGGTGGGAAAGCACGGTCGCGGAGCAGAAAGCCGGCAACATCCATGTTGCCGGCTGCAAGACGGAAGCCGACTTCGTCGCGCTCCGCCAAGCCCGCGACAGGACGTTGCCGATGCCGCGGCTGATCCTGCACGCGCTGCAGGTCAATATGAATGGCGGACGCCTGCCGGAACCGGAATCCAACGGGCAGCGCTATCTGAAGTTTCCGCTCGATTGCCTGTGAGAGGATGGGTCGCTGGCACTACAATGCCATTCAGACTCGGCGCCGCCCTCATCGTTCTGCGATGGTCATCCAAGCTATTGATCCTGATTCGATTTTTGCGATGTTTGAATCCGATAGGTCTATGCGGGACGACGGTGGCGGCAGCCGGATGAGGAGCAGCGCAGACGCCAGCCAGTCGAGCGTCAGGGTTTTGTTCGGCGGGCTAAATGTTCATACATGATTTGCCAAGGATCGCTCTCGGAAGATCTTTCCTCGCCGATCCAATGGAAGCTGGTGGCAGTGATCTCGGTGAAACGCCATCGAGTTTGCAGACCGCGCGAGTCATTGCCGAGCTGGACAATGTCCTTACCCTCGGCCCGCCCGATCTGGCGCGAGTGATCCCGGTTGAGCGGGTCGTTCCATATGATATGCCAGCCATCGATCCCAGGGTCGAAGATGCGCAAGGTTGTGCCATACATCGCGGACGGAGCAGGGCGCTTGGGCCTGATCCAAACGTCCTGAATCGCGCGGCCTTCGAGCACCCAGCCAAAATGGCATTCGCCATCCCATTTCTGGATTGTGCCGTCGTCGAGGTAGTGGACCGAGTCCATCTCCCAGCTTCCAATTAGCCATCCATACAGGGCCATGTCTTTCGCTCGATCGGCTGGCGGACCGTCGGATCCGAGGGCGGCCAGAAACGGAGAAATCGTCATCATCACACTGCCTTTCGTTTCCAATAGACGAACTCAACTGCCCGACGGACCGTTGTCGCGCCCGCCTGCCGCAAGCGCCGGGTTGTGGAATGCCGCGGTCGGCGCCGCAACATTGCCGCCACAGCTTGCAGCCTTGCGGTTTTCAGGGCTTGGGGAAAATTGCGACAATGCCGCTATCAATGAGATCGTCTGGGGACGCCTGGCAAGGCTACTGAGCAGTTAGGGCGACGGATCGGACATCCGCGAAGGCGCCGCGGAACCGGCAACCCGCTAATGCATGTCGCGCAAAAGTCTGCAGCGGTTTTGCGATAACGACATGCATAAAAACAAGAATCTAAAGCGCGCCGCACAAGGCCGGCCCGAACGCGACGCGCTTTAGAAAAAAACGGCGGCGCCAGTTACCTGACGCCGCCGTTATTTGTTTCTACCGGAAGGCCTTACGCCGCCGGCTGCGCCTCGATGGTGCGCAGCGCCTGCGTCTGGCGCTTGGCTGCGGCCTTGACCGCGTCCTGCACCTTCTCGAAGGCGCGCACCTCGATCTGGCGCACGCGCTCGCGGCTGATATCGAACTCGGCCGACAGCTCTTCAAGCGTCAACGGCTCATCGGCGAGGCGGCGCGCCTCGAAGATGCGGCGTTCGCGGTCGTTGAGCACGGCAAGAGCGCCCGACAGCATGCCGCGCCGGTTTTCCAGCTCGTCCTGCTCGATCAGCATCTCTTCCTGGCTTTCGTGGTCGTCGACCAGCCAGTCCTGCCATTCGCCGGACTCGCCTTCACTGGCCCGGATGGGCGCATTGAGCGAGGCGTCGCCCGACAGGCGGCGGTTCATCGACACGACTTCCGCTTCCGAGACGTTCAGCCGGGTGGCAATCTCGGTGATCTGGTCCGGCTTCAAATCGCCTTCATCGAGCGCCTGGATCTTGCCCTTCACCTTGCGCAGGTTGAAGAACAGGCGCTTCTGGTTGGCGGTGGTGCCCATCTTGACCAGGCTCCACGAGCGCAGGATGTATTCCTGGATCGAGGCCTTGATCCACCACATCGCATAGGTGGCGAGACGGAAGCCGCGCTCCGGTTCGAATTTCTTGACGGCCTGCATCAGGCCGACATTGCCTTCCGAGATCACCTCGCCGATCGGCAGGCCGTAACCGCGATAGCCCATGGCGATCTTGGCGACGAGCCGAAGGTGGCTGGTGACGAGCTTGTGCGCAGCCGTCGTGTCCTCATGCTCGGCGTAGCGCTTGGCGAGCATGTACTCTTCCTGCGGCTGAAGCATCGGAAAGCGGCGGATTTCTTCCAGGTAGCGGCTGAGACCGCCTTCGCCGGAAACGATACTGGGTAATGACTGGGCCATGATAGCGCCCCCTCTCTATTGGAGTGATGCCCCCGAAACGCGGCGGGCATGTGGCGCGAATGCCAAAGGCACATTCGCGCCAACCGACATATATAGGAACAAAACCAGAAAGACAGGCATTTGTTCAACACGAAACAGTGTGTCACGTTGAAGTGAACAACGCCGGTCAGGTTTTCAGGTGGCTGGTTCAGAGCTTGCGGAAGCCGTCGACGAGTTCCTCCATGTCCCACGGTATCGGTGCTTCGAACCTCATCGTTAGATGGGTATCGGGATGGCGAAATGCAAGGAGGCGGGCGTGCAAAGCTTGTCGCGGAAACGCCTTTACCTTGCTTCTTAGCGGCTCGGGCAACCGATTGGCCTTGGTGCGGAAAGCCTGACCGTATTCGGGGTCGCCAATCACCGGATGGCCGATATGGGCCATGTGGACGCGTATCTGGTGAGTGCGACCGGTTTCCAGCCGGCATTCGACCAGGCTCGCCATGGCGAATTCCTGCTGCTGCTCGCCAAAGCGCTCAACGACGGTGAAATGCGTGACGGCGTGGCGGGCATCGTCGCGGCCTTGCGGCACCACGGCGCGGCGTACCCGGTCGGCGGCGCGGCCGAGCGGCGCGTCGACGGTCCCGGTCGGCCTTGCCGGTATGCCCCAGACCAACGCCAGATAGGCCCGCTCGAGATCGCCGGTCAGGCCGTGGTCGGCAAAGGCCTCCGACAACGCCTTGTGGGCGCGATCGGTCTTGGCGACGACCATGACGCCGCTGGTCTCCTTGTCGAGGCGATGGACGATGCCCGGCCGTCTCACCCCGCCGATGCCAGACAGGCTGTCGCCGCAATGATGGATCAGCGCGTTGACCAGCGTGCCGGTCCAGTTGCCGGCGCCGGGATGAACGACCAGCCCGGCCGGCTTGTTGATGACGATCAGCTCGCTGTCCTCGTAGAGGACGTCCAGCGCAATATCTTCGCCTTGCGGCGCCGCCGGTTCCGGCTCCGGCATATCAACCGACACGCTGTCACCTTGCGCCATCTTGCGCTTCGTTTCGCTGGCTGGCTTGCCGCCGATCCTGACGGCGCCCTGCTTTATCAGCATCTGTACCCGGCTGCGCGACATGTCGGGGCCGAGCCTGGCCGCCAGCCATTGGTCGAGCCGCTGGCCGGCCGCATCAGCGCCCGCCTCCAGGACGATCGGTCCGGCCCCTATTAATTGTCTGACCACTTCGTTATGAGCGCTCATCGAAAACAGTTCCGGAATCTGCTGCCATGGCCCGGCCGCTTGCCGACGAAGACGAGGAAAAGCCGCTCGACCCCGAGGTCGAAAAGGTGCGGAGGAAGCTCGTCCGCTTCGTCGCCATCAATCTCGGCCTGCTGTTCCTCGCCCTTATGGTGGTGATCGCGGCACTTGTCTACAAAGCGCGCAACGCGCCGCCTGCCGCCCCTCCGCTAAGCAGCGACATCCAGGTGCCGATCGGCGAGACGGTCAACGGCGACATCGTGCTGCCGGTCGGCGCCAGGGTGATCAGCCAATCGCTGTCCGGCAATCACCTGTCGATCGACGCAGAGCTGCCCGACGGCAGCCGCGCCATCTTCGTCTATGACATCACCGAGCGCCGCATCGTTGGCCATTTTTCGATCAGGAACAAATGACCGGTTTTGCCGAATACCGCAGCATTGCCACGGTCGCGCTTGTCGTCGCAAATTATGACGAGGCGATCTCGTGGTATGTCGACCGGCTGGGTTTTGTGCTCGCCGAAGATGTCGATCTCGGCGGCGGCAAACGCTGGGTCACGATCACGCCGTGCAACGGACAGGGTGCGCGGCTGCTTCTCGCCGAGGCATCCGGCGATGCGCAAAGGCACGCCATCGGCAACCAGACCGGCGGCCGGGTCTTTCTGTTCCTCGAAACCGACGATTTTGCCCGCGACTATGCGCTGATGCTCGAAAAGGGCGTTGAGTTCCGTGAGGCGCCCCGGCACGAGACCTATGGCACTGTGGCGGTTTTCGCAGATCTCTATGGAAATCTCTGGGACCTGATCGAGCCAAAACGCTAGGCTTGCAGCGGATACTTCACCGGCGCGATCGGCAGCCTTAAGCCTAGTTGCTTTTTGCCAGCCGTCAGCCTATATCGCCGGTTCTTGAACGCGCCCATCGTCTAGCGGTCAGGACACCGCCCTCTCACGGCGGGAACAGGGGTTCGATTCCCCTTGGGCGTACCAAGTCTCTCCAAGCTCTCGGCAAACCATCAATCCGATCCATCGCCTTGGGTCGCGGCGGGTCTGGCTCATTGCCGCTTCTGGTGAAGCGGAGCTGATTGCATTAGCATTGCATCGTGGGTCTTGAGGCACAGCGTTAGCGGCGCGCAGAACGTCGCGCTGAACAGGGCAGTCGATGCCACGCGGGGAGGAGCCAGATACAGAAACTACAATCACAAGGCGTCCATCACGCTGGTCGGCACTGCCTGGAGCCGACCTGAGCTACAGCTGCCGGCGGCGGATCGTTTTGGCGAACTCGGCGAAGGCGCCTCTCCCTCGAAGGGTGGATGCCGGGAAGGCCCTTAGCACCGGCCAGCGAAAGCTGCGCGCGACGCGCATGGCTGGGCTCTAAACGCGCCATACTCCAGTTGCAGTATCGTAGCTTCTTTGCCGTTCGAATTTCTCTCAGTCATGGCTTCGCACGATACCAAGATATGCTGCGAACGACACATCCACGGCGGGCTCAACCATTCGATCTATTCCGGCAAGCCGAAAAGTGTTTGCGCGCCTGCTATTCCTCCGAGCGGATGACTGCCCATGGCGATCATCGGCTCGGTAGTTTCTGCCTCGAACACTGTCGACGCGAGCACCGTCCGTCCCAACGGCTTGCACAGCCCTTCGATGCGGCTGACAAGATTTACAGCCTTGCCGATCGCGGTGAAGTCCAACCTGCCGGCAGTGCCGATATTCCCCCAGAGTATCTCGCCGACATGCAGGCCAATGCCATATCCGAGCTCAGGGCCGCCATTGCGGCGCCGAGTTTGGTTGAGATGATCTATCCCGGCGCGCGTGGCCTTCACGGCGCGTACCGCCGCGTCACATGCGGCATTTGCATCGCGCTCGCCAATCGGGAAAATCGCGAGGACGCCATCACCTATAAACTTGAGAACCTCACCACCAAATGCGTGCACCGCGCCGGCGACGCAATCGAACCAGGCATCAAGTACCAATACGATCTCGTCTGCATCATGAACCTCGGATAGATCGGTGAAACCTCGAAGGTCCGCGCACAGAAGCGCAGCCCGTATCGTCTCTCCCTTTACTCGACGAGAATGACCGTTGAGCACATGTGCTGCACTGCGCTTTCCCAAATATGCCTCGAGCAATGCGCGTTTCGCGGACCGTTCTGCGAGTGCGGTCATCGGAGCCGCAGCAAACCGGGAGATTTGCCGCAGCAGCTCTGACTGCGCCTCATCCGGAGTATGATCGAACGCCCACACCAAAGTCGGTGCGACACCGCCCGCTCGCTCGTCGAACACGATCGCCCGCGTCGTGCCAAGCCACTCCCGCAGCACGAGCCGGGGATCGGCATTCTGGCGGTCGGCGCCTATCCCCAAAGCCTCGACCACTTCACCCCCAGGCGCTCGCCAGAGCCAGATGCGGCGTGAGATAATCGGGTCGGGAGCATCCTGCGCCAGCGCGCCGGCGATGATCGGCAAGCCGTCTTCAATCAAATGCGTTGAGAGCTGCAATAGAAGTCGCCCACCGTCGCCAATATGCGCGGCGTCGTCCAGAAGGAATGAAAGCGACTTTGCGAGAAGCATGGGTAGAAGGTCACTCGGCACCGGCTTATGCTTACGCCTCGAACATCTTCTTGCAACTCCCCACATTCGCTTCAATCATGCAGGTATTCGCTGCGGATGTGACCTGGAGTGAGCGATGGCGGAATCGGTTTACACAGAGATTGAGGTCGCGGCGCCACAAGCGACCGTGTTCGCGCTTTTGACGGATCCGGACCAGATTGTGCGATGGATCGGGACCGAAGCGAATTTGGATGCAACGCCGGGCGGTCTGTTCCTCGTCAATGTCGGTGGTCGCCATATGGCGCGCGGTGAGTTCACCGAGGTGATCCCGGTCCACCGTCTTGCCTACAGTTTTGGCTGGGAAGACAACGAGACCGTGCCCCCCGGCTCCAGTCATGTCGAGATCGACCTGATCGCGAGGGATGCGGGGACACTGATCCGCTTCACGCACAGCGGACTGCCGAACGCAAAGGAGCGTGACAGCCACCGAAGGGGATGGGAGCACTACCTCTCAAGGCTGAAGATCACTGCCGATGGGGGACATGTCGATCCCGACGTGCCGATGAAGAATATGTGATTTTCGTCTAAGGGCCGCGGATGCCCGTAATCCGAACCAGGCGCGGCATGCGTCAACGAGGGCCCCTTTGACCTGCCGTCGCCAAACCGGCGCTCGGGAAACCCAGCGACCTGCGGGCCGCCGCACCACTACAGCTGCCGGCGACGGGTCGTTTCAGCGAGCTCGGCGAAGGCGTCCGCGATCCCGGTGCCGCTCTTGGCGCCTGCGTGGAGTTCTTGAAACTCAGCGCTTCTGGCGCAACGCCGCGGATTGAATTAGCATCCGTTCATCAAAGCTCCGGCCGCACTCCTGCAGGATGCGGAATGCGGAGCGCAGGCGAGCGAGGCCGGGCGCGGTCACATGCCAAGCGCGACTGGGCATCCGAACTTCCGTTCGGCGGCAAGACGGCGTGGCCGGGAGGAGTCAGATGCAAAAGCTGCAATCGCAAGGCGTTCATCACATCACGCTGGTCGGGGCCGGGCGCCAGACTTCCATCGATTTCTGGGAGGGCGTGCTTGGCATGCCTTTCATCTTCGAGCAGCCCAATCTCGATAAGGCAAGCGAAAGCCATCTCTATTTCGATCCGGGCGACGGCCGGCTGATCACCGTCTTCACCGACGAAAGCCGCACGCCGGTCAAGCGGCGCACGCCGACCGACACGGGCTGCGTCCATCATATCGCTTTCGCGGTGTCGCGCGTCACCTTTCTGCAGGCGGTTGCCCGGCTCGACGAGCGCGCCATCAAGCACAGCGGCGTCAAGGATCGCGGCTTCATGGACTCGATCTATTTCGAGGATCCGCTCGGCCTGCTGATCGAACTCGCCTCCTACCGTTTCGAACCGCCGGCGGGCTTCACCCATGCCGACGTGCTGATGCAGGCGCACAAGATCCGCGTCGCGCGCGGCGACTACAACATCGCCGAAGTGCACCTTGCCGATGCGATCCAGGCGCTTGTCGAGCGCTCGCGCACGACGTTGTCGGAGGATCGCGCACCGAAAAATCCATACTGACGACACGCCGAACAAAGGGAGGATACAATGGCGAAGACAGCAACCAAGAGTGCCACGAAGCCCGCGGCCAAGGCAGCCAGGCCAGGAGCGAAGCCGGCGGCCAAAGCCGCCGGCAAGTCAGCGGCGAAAGTGGCAAAGCCGGCGGCCAAGGTCTCCGCCAAGAAGCTGGCGCCGAAGGCCAAGGCGAAACCGGCGAAAAAGCCGGCGCTCACGCTCAGCATGCTGAAGCCCAGCGTCAACAATATGAGCGTTCGGGTGTTTGCACGCGCCGCCGGGCTCGATCATTCCGAAACCGACGTTTGGGGCCTCACGCGCTCGCCCGAATATATGGCGCGAAACCCGGCCCATCTTACGCCGATGATCGAGGACAAGGGCCTGCCGAGAGGTGTCTTGTGGGAAAGCTGCGCCATCATGCAGTATCTCGCCAACAAGCACGGGCTGGAGAAATTATATCCCAAGGCGCCGGCCAAGCGGGCAATGATCGACAGCGCCATGTTCTACCTGATCGGCACGCTCTACCCCTATGTGGCGCGCGCCACATATCCTGTACTGAATTTCCCGCAATATGCCGGCGAGGTCGGCCACAGCGACGCTCATCCCGACAAGAAGTCGGAAGCCCAGAAGGCCGCTATAGAAGCGATAGCCGAGCCGCTGGAGGTGTTTCATAGCTTCTTCAGGAACGGCAAGCCGTTCATCGGCGGCAAGAACCCGTCGATCGCCGACATCCGCCTGGCGGCGACGCTCGAATTCCTCGCCGTCATCGACTACGCGCTGCCCCAATGGGCAAAAGACTATATGGCGGCGATCGAGAAGAAGCTCGGCAAGGCCTATGCCGAGCCGGCCAGCGACGTGCGCGACTATATCGCCTATGTGCGGTCGCAGGCCAACGCCTGAGGCACGTGCAGGCCGGCGATCGTCCGCACGTTCTGCGGGAGCCGGTAGTGATCTGAGGTAATTCTTTCTTACTCTCCCCTGTTTGCACGATGTGGGGAGCTTAAGGTTTCGTTAACCGAAACCCTTTCTACTGGTATCCACCTCCAGCTTGCGACCACGGATGTACTGGCGCGGATGGAAAGCAAAGGTCGGCTGCTCGCCGGCCTTTGCTTATTGCAGCCCTGCCGAAGTTTGCGGCTGACGGCGCTTCACGACGCCTGAATGGCTGATGAAGCGCGTTGCCGGCATCTTGCCATCGCCGATGTGGGCCCTACCATCGAAGTAGTCCCGTCCTCGATGGCGGTTCAAGGACAGAGGCCCTGTCATGAAAAGCATTGCTGGAATGATGGTGATTGCAGGCGCCATGCTGGCGGGTGCAGCCGGTCAATCGAATGCAGCGACGCTCAACACCATGCCCGAGGTCGGGGCTGCCATCCAGGCGTGCTGGACCCCTCCGGCGAATGCCGGGAATTCCACCGTCACCCTGAGCTTCAGCTTCAGGCGCGATGGCACGCTGATCGGCCGGCCCAAGCCGACCGCCATCCGCGTCGCCGGCGAGGAGAAGACGCGCCAAGCTTTTGTCGACGCGGCGGTCGCGGCCGTGGACCATTGCCTGCCGTTGAGCTTTTCACCGGCGCTGGCTGAAGGCATCCCGGGCAAGGTGTTCACTCTGCAATTCAACTCGCCCAAACAAGAACAGGCTGCACCGCGAGTGAAGGCTTCGCCTTGATCTTTTCCGACAACCGGATTCCACTTTTCGGGACCTAATGCATGTCGCGCAAAAGCGTGCAGCGGTTTTGCGACAACGACATGCATTAGACAAGAACCTAAGCGCGTCGCATGACGCCCGGTCGACCGCGATGCGCTTTAGTGGCGCCTTCGTCTCGCCTCGACATGTCGCGCCAGTTCCGGCACCTCGAAGACATAGTCGCTCCAAGCCGATTCCGGTATCTGGCCGGCGAGATAGCACTCCAGCAAAAGCCTCTGCTCGTGGTCGAGTGGCCTCGGTGCGCGTTCATGGTCCAACCAAAGTGAATGGAACAGATTCCTGGTCAGGTCCGCGACAGTGAAGTGGATCGACATTTGCGGTCTCCTCCTTTGGCCGCTCAACGCCGATCCCAGGGCTAAGGTTTCAGCGACGGCCGGCCGGTAACGCCGGATTGATCGCGATGCCGAACCCGCCGCGCGCATCAAACTTCGCCGTGGCGGGCGTCCGCCGGCGTTGCTGCCGGTTCGTCTTAATCTTGAAATAAAAATGTAATATTGAATTTACACGAGTGGATCTAATACACTAGAGCTAAAGTCTCTGGTGGCGGTTTGATCTACTTCAATTAGGAAAAACTGATTTAGCTAGTACTTATCCATAGTCGACAAAGAAATCCTGTTCTCGGTGCAACAAGGATAATGGTCGTTCCAATGACACGCTTCTGGCCCCTCACGATTCTGATGCTGGTGTCGGCAATAGCCGTTGCGCTCGGCACATCCTTCTCCTACGCGGATAGCTGCGGTGCCATCAGGAGCCAATTGCTTTCGGCGGGGCGCAGCGGCGGGACCAGCCCCGAGCTTGCCCAACTGCGCCGGCAACTCGCCGCGATTCAAAAGCTTGAGAGACAACGCAGATGCGCAGCGAAAACCGCCGGCTTCTTCTTCAATCCCTGCGCCGACCTGGTCAGCAGCAAGGCGGAGGTGCAACGGCAGATCGCCAGACTGTCGAATTCGAGCAGGGACACGTCCGGACTGAAGGCCAGGTTTGTCGCGCTGGGCTGCGCCGCCCCCGCTGCCAAGAAACAGCCGGCGCAGCAACGCACGGCACCCAAGGCCCAGTCCGCAGGCACAACAATTGGCGGCAATCGGATGCTGTTTTGCGTTCGCTTGTCGGACGGATATTTCTTCCCCGCGCCAAAATCGCAGTTCGCCAAGAGCGACGATCAGAGGGAAACGGTCGATCAGTGTCGCTACATCTGCGACGATGCCGGCGTCGACCTCTATACGCTGAGCGACGCCACTCGCGAGACCGAGGAGATGGTCGCGCTCGAGTCGGGAAAACCCTATGTGGAGCTACCTGCCGCGTTCCGGTACCGCGACGACGCGAACTTCAAGGCCTGCGACGTCAAGCGCTATTACCGGCGCGTCGCCGAGCTCAGGGCACGAACCGTGACACCGGCCAACATGACCAACGCCATCATACCGTTGCCGACGGCAAAGCCGGATCTTGGCGTCGTCGCGGAAATTCCTGAATCCGGGATCGAAACCGCCGGTGCCGCTCCGGCAGAGGCAAAAACGCAGGCTGCCGAAGTGCAGGGGGCTGCCCAGCATCAGTCGATCGAAAGAGCGATCGGCGCGCGGCCGGTGAGAGTGGTCGGGCCGGCCTTCTTCCCAGCGGACTGACCAAGGCGGGCGATGTTCCGAGACGGCTGGCCGGATAGCCGCTTCAAGGCCTGGAGCCGTGCGCATCAACCGACGGACGGTTGGCTATTCGCAGACCATGCGGGCCCGTTTGCCGGGCTCGCTGACATTCTTGCAAGTTAGCGGCTTCGTCGGCTCCGGCGACAGCATGGGCGGGTTGTTGGTGACCCTCCTCCGAGGCGCTGCAACGGAAGCCGCGCTCCTGCGCACCGCCGGCCTTTTCGGCGGTTGCGGCGCCACTGGAAAGACGTCGGTCTCCAGTTGCGACTGTTCGGCTTGCGCCTGCGGCGAAGGCCTGTCCCAGAAACGGCGAACATCGAGCGGCTTGGGAATGATGACGGTGCCGTCATAGCTGCGCGCGCAGCCGCTTCCCAGAGGCAGCGCCAGGCACAGGAAGACAGGCAGAATCCGTCGAGACATCAGCAATACCCCTGCAAGCTTATAACGCTGCTTCGGCCTAACCGACAACCGGCGGAATAGGGCGAAGGGAGTAGATACCGTGAAGTAGAGTCGTCGCACTTCCAGTGGAAGGCGTTGCTCGAAGATCGAGCGCCGGGTCGGGCGCGGATGGAGGTCCAGCGCGAGTTAGAACCTTGCGATTCGTCAACGCTTCCAGCGTAAGGCCATGGTGCGATCGCACCATACCAAAGCCGCGCTCAGTGGCGACAATGGGATATTCGAAGTTCCGCTCCTCCAGTTACGGGCGGGAGCAGCGACCGCCGGCAAGAAACAGGGTCAGATTTACCCCAACGGACCTGTTTCGGCGATGGCGCGGCCATGACACGTTCTGGCTGCATGCAACGCGCTCCCGTCCGGCTTTTTTCTTTTAAAGCCGGTGGCTGCGATCGCCGAGCAGACGATGCCGGCCGGAATTCACGCAAGCTGCTGATTCCAGCGGCAAACCGCGGCCCATGCCGACAAAAGCCCGCGGCCGCTCCTTCTTAACCCGGCTGGACGTCGTTACCGGAGCGACATGAAACTGTCATGCGACTGTAATAATCGGGGGCTATTGGCCTCAGCGGGCGCCGGAGGAATGGCGCCGAGAGACCATATTCCGAACAGGAGCAGGCCACATGAGACATTTCATCCGCTCGGCGGCCGTTGCGATTGCAATGGCTGCGGCGACGACCACCCTCACCCTGTCCGCCGCGCTCGCCGCGGACATCTCCGGCGCCGGCGCCACCTTCCCCTACCCGATCTATGCGAAGTGGGCCGACACCTACAAGAAAGACACCGGCGTTGGCCTTAACTACCAGTCGATCGGTTCCGGCGGCGGCATCAAGCAGATCAAGGCCAAGACCGTTACCTTCGGCGCTTCGGATGCGCCGCTCAAGGGCGACGAGCTTGAAGCGACCGGACTGGCTCAGTTCCCGATGGTGATGGGCGGCATCGTTCCCGTCGTCAATCTCGAAGGCATCAAGCCGGGCGAGTTGGTTCTCGACGGCCCGACGCTGGCCGACATCTTCCTCGGCAAGATCACGAGCTGGGATGACGAAGCGATCAAGAAGCTCAATCCCGACGTCAAGCTGCCTTCGCAGGCGATCGCGGTCGTTCACCGTTCCGATGGTTCGGGCACGACGTTCAACTTCACCTATTACCTCGGCGACGTCAGCGCGGTCTGGAAAGAAAAGGTCGGCGTCGACAAGGCCGTGGAATGGCCGGTCGGCATCGGCGCCAAGGGCAATGAGGGCGTTGCCAACAACGTCTCCCAGACCGGCGGCGCGATCGGTTATGTCGAATATGCCTACGCCAAGCAGAACAAGCTCACCCACACCGATATGATCAACAAGGACGGCAAGAAGGTCGAGCCCACCGCGGCGGGGTTCTCGGCGGCAGCGGCCAATGCCGACTGGAGCTCGCAGCCGGGCTATGGCGTCATCCTCGCCAACGAGCCGGGCGCCGAGTCCTGGCCGATGACGGCGGCAACGTGGATCCTGCTCTACAAGAAGCCGGATGATGCCGCGACCACCGGCGAAGCGCTCAAATTCTTCGCCTGGGCATACGACAAGGGCGACGAGATGGCCGGCGAGCTGGACTACGTTCCGATGCCCGACAAGGTGGTTGAGAGCGTCAAGGCCATGTGGGCCAAGGAAGTCGTCGGCGACGACGGCAAGCCGCTCTACTCGGCTATGTAATCTCCTCCAGGGAGGGCGTCGATGGCGCCCTCCCTGTTGCCTTTAATCGCGAGGACCCAATGACCATCGCTTCCGATGCCGTGCCATCATCTGCAGCAGCCCGGGCCAGGGAAGCTACGGTGCGGCGCTTCGCGCTCACAGATGCCATATTCCGCGGACTCACCCGCGCTTCCGCAATTCTTGTGCTGGTCATCCTCGGCGGTGTCGCCATCTCGCTGTTTGCCGGCTCATGGCAGGCGCTGTCGTCGTTCGGTTTTTCTTTCCTGACGACTGAGAGCTGGAATCCCGTTACGGAAAAATTTGGCGCACTGGCGCCGATCTACGGCACGCTGGTGACGGCGGCCATTGCCATCCTGATCGCGGTTCCGATCGGCATCGGCATTGCAATCTTTCTCACCGAGCTCTGCCCGCGCCCGCTCAGGCGTCCTATCGGCATAGCGGTCGAGCTGTTGGCCGGCATTCCTTCGATCATCTACGGCATCTGGGGCCTGTTCGTGTTCGCGCCGTTCCTGCAGACGACGATACAGCCCTTCATCATCAACATCTTCCACGGCGTGCCGGGACTATCCAGCCTTTTCGCCGGCCCTCCTTACGGCATCGGCCTTCTGACCTCGGCGCTGATCCTCGCCATCATGGTGCTGCCCTTCATCACCTCGATCACCAAGGACGTCTTCGATACGGTGCCGGCGGTGCTGAAGGAATCGGCCTATGGCATCGGTTGCACGACCTGGGAAGTGACCCGGCGCGTGGTCATTCCCTATACCCGCATCGGTATCATGGGCGGCGTCATGCTTGGCCTCGGCCGGGCACTCGGCGAAACCATGGCGGTGACTTTCGTCATCGGCAACGCACATCGCATCAGTGCCTCCCTGTTCGCGCCGGGCACGACGATCTCGGCGACCATCGCCAATGAATTCACCGAGGCCGACGGCGACCTCTACACCTCCTCGCTGGTTTCGCTCGGCCTGATCCTCTTCGTCATCACCTTCCTGATCCTCGCCGCCGCCCGCTATATGCTGATGCGGATCGACGCCCGTACGGGAGCCTGACCGATGTCGACATCCTCATCGCTCCACAGCCGCCGCAAAGCCAGGAATTCGGTGATGATGGCGCTTTGCGTCGTCGCCGCCGGCATCGGGCTTGCCTGGCTGGCGCTCATTCTCGGCGCGTTGGTCTATAAGGGCACAGCCGGGCTTTCGCTCGCGGTCTTCACCGAGATGACGCCACCACCGGGCGAGGCCGGCGGCTTGCTCAATGCCATCACGGGCAGCCTGCTGATGACGATCATCGCCGTTGTCGTCGGCACGCCGATCGGCGTGCTGGCGGGAACCTACATGGCCGAGTATGGACGCTTTTCGCGCATCACCACCGTCGTCCGCTTCATCAACGACATCCTGTTGTCGGCGCCGTCGATCATCATAGGCTTGTTTGTCTATGAGCTGATGGTGCGGCCAATGGGACATTTCTCGGCCATTGCCGGCGCCGTTGCGCTTGCCATCCTGGTCATTCCGGTGGTCGTGCGCACCACTGAAGACATGCTCAACCTGGTGCCGAACGCGTTGCGTGAAGCCGGTGCCGCGATCGGCGCGCCACGCTGGGTGGTGATCCGTTCGGTCGCCTACCGCGCCGCATTGTCCGGCATCGTCACCGGCATATTGCTGGCGATAGCACGCATTTCCGGCGAGACGGCGCCGCTGCTCTTCACCGCGCTCAACAACCAGTTCTGGAGCAGCAATATCAACGCGCCGATGGCCAGCCTGCCGGTGACCATCTTCCAGTTCGCTCTCAGCCCTTACGAGGAATGGCAGCAACTGGCGTGGACCGGCGCACTCATAATCACCCTGACGGTTCTGGGCTTGAGCATCCTCGCCCGCAGCCTTACCGGACGCAGAGAGGACAGATGACACAGATGTTGTCCCCAGACATGACGATGGCCGAAACGGTCGCCGAGAAGACGAAGATCGAGGTCAAGAACCTCAACTTCTACTACGGCCAGAGCAAGGCGCTGAAGGACATCAGCCTGTCGCTGCCCGAGCGCAGCGTCACGGCCTTCATCGGCCCTTCGGGCTGCGGGAAATCGACGCTGCTGCGTGTGTTCAACCGCATCTATGAGCTCTACCCAAAACAGACGGCCGAGGGCCAGGTGCTGCTCGACGGCAAGAACATTCTCGACCGGTCGCAGGATCTCAACCTCCTCAGGACCAAGATCGGCATGGTGTTCCAGAAGCCGACGCCGTTCCCGATGTCGATCTACGAGAACATCGCCTTCGGCGTCAGGCTCTACGAGAACCTCGGCAAGTCCGAGATGGACGGCCGCGTCGAACAGGCGTTGAAGCGCGCCGCGCTGTGGAGCGAGGTCAAGGACAAGCTCAACGCCAGCGGCTTGAGCCTGTCCGGCGGCCAGCAGCAGCGGCTCTGTATCGCCCGCACCGTGGCGGTGAAGCCGGAAGTCATTCTGCTCGACGAACCGGCTTCGGCGCTCGACCCGCTGTCGACTGCCAAGATCGAGGAACTGATCGACGAATTGCAAGCCGACTACACGATCGTCATCGTCACCCACAACATGCAGCAGGCGGCGCGCGTGTCGCGCCAGACGGCGTTCATGTATCTGGGTGAACTGGTCGAGTTCGACCGGACCGAGAAGATATTCACGTCGCCCCGCGAGAAGCGCACGCAGGACTACATCACTGGCCGCTTCGGCTGAGCCGTTCCGATCATGCATATGAGGACAGGACCATGGGCGAACACACAGTCGCTTCTTTCGACGAGGATCTCGAGCAGATCAGCAAGCTGATCCGCGACATGGCCGACCTCGCCGGTTCGATGGTCGGCGGGGCAACCAAGGCGCTGTTGAATTCCGACAACGTGCTGGCGCAACGCGTCGTTTCCGACGACGCCATCATGGATGCGCGTCAACGCGAACTGGACGACCGCGCCATCACCCTGATCGCCAAACGCCAGCCGATGGCCCACGATCTTCGCCATGTGGTCGGAGCGATCCGCATGGCGGGCGACCTCGAACGCATCGGCGACCTTGCCAAGAATATCGCCAAGCGCGTGAGTGCGGTCGGCCTCAGCGCCACGCCGCGGGACCTGTCGCATTCCATCGACGCGATGGCGCAGCTGGTTCTCATCCAGGTGCAGGGTGTCATCGAGGAATATGCTGCAGGCGATGCGGCCGCGTTGGCCAAGCTTCGTGCCGCCGACGAGCGCATCGACGTTAAATACACGTCCGTGTTCCGCGAGCTGTTGACCTACATGATGGAAGATCCGCGCAACATCACCGCTTGCACGCACCTGCTGTTCTGCGCCAAGAATCTGGAGCGGATCGGCGACCATGTCACCAACATCGCCGAAAATGCGTATTATGTGCTGACCGGCGAGCAATTGCCGGTCAATCGTCCGAAGCAGGACGAAACGACAATGTCCGCACCGGTGACATGATGGGGGTGCCCAGCCGATGATCGCACCACGCATAATGGTGGTGGAGGACGAGGAGCCGTTGGGTGTGCTGCTCCGCTACAATCTCGAATCCGAAGGCTACCAGGTCGAGGTGGTGACACGCGGCGACGAAGCCGAGATCCGTTTGCAGGAGAATGTGCCCGACCTTTTGGTGCTCGACTGGATGATACCAGCGGTTTCCGGCATCGAGCTCTGTCGTCGGTTGCGGGTGCGCCCCGAAACCGAGCGGCTGCCGATCATCATGCTGACCGCGCGCGGCGAGGAGAGCGACCGGGTGCGCGGTCTTTCGACCGGCGCCGACGACTATCTGGTCAAGCCGTTTTCGACACCGGAATTCATGGCCAGGGTCAAGGCGCTGCTGCGGCGCGCCAAGCCGGAAGTGCTGTCCAGCGTGCTGAAGGTCGGCGACATCGTGCTCGATCGCGAATCGCACAGGGTCTATCGCAAGAAGAGCGAAATCAGGCTCGGGCCGACCGAATTCCGGCTGCTCGAGTTCATGATGCGGCATCCGGGCCGTGTCTTCTCGCGCAGCCAGTTACTCGATAATGTCTGGGGGGAGACAATCTACATCGACGAACGCACCGTCGACGTGCATGTCGGGCGGCTGCGCAAAGCCGTCAACAACGGCCGGATGCCGGATGTCATCCGCACCATCCGCGGCGCCGGCTATGCGATCAGGGAAGATTGACCCGCCTGGTCAGGCTACGTTCTTTCTGACGCTGGGCCTCATTTGCGCGCCCGGCGCGAAAATCTCCTGGTCGACGAAGCTTAACGCCCGCATCGCGCAGCCTTCGCGGATCAGAGGCAATTCGTTCGGCTCTGTATCGAAGGAGATCGAGCCTGAATGCTGGCCGCCGGCGGTCTGGGCGATTGCCTTCCGCAAGGCCGGCTCGATCAGATCGAAGGCGGCGGCACTGGCGCCGACCATCGCGACCGGTGCCGGATCGATCAGCGCGAACAGCGAGCCGAGACCGAAACCCAGCGCTTCGCCGGCCTTGCGGTAGGCCTCGCGTTCCGGCCCATCTTTCTCGCGCGCCCGGGCCGCCAGTGCGCGCATGTCGGCGTCGCTGACGTCGGCGACCGGTTCGCTGTCTTCGCTCATCTGCCTGGCGTTGCGCCAGATGGCGTAGTTGCCGGCATACGCCTCGATGCAGCCGCGCCGCCCGCAACGGCAGAGCGCGCCGCCCGGACGATGGATCATGTGGCCAAATTCGCCGCCCGAGGAATGCGTCCCGGTGAACAGTTCGCCCTTCAGCACCAGCCCCATGCCGATGCCATGCGAAAGCAGGATGGCGATGAAGTCATCGCGATAGCGATCCGGATTGCGCCAGCGCAAAGCCACCGCCATCATGTTGCAGTCGTTCTCCACCGTTGCCGGGATGCCGAATTCGTCCTCCAGCATGTCGGCAAAGGCGATGTCGGTCTGCGGCGTGATCGGCGACCACAGCATGGCGCGTGCAGGGGAGTCGGTAATGCCCTGAATCGCCAGGGCGATGCGGGCGACACTGCGGACGTCAAGATCTGGATCCTGCAGCCGGCGCCGGACGATGGCCATGCATTCACGGATCAGCTCGTCGCGCGGCATAGTCAGCGTGTCCAGCCGGCGCTGTTCCTCGGCGACCACCTGTCCCGTGTAGTCGATAATGGCGGCCGAAAGGAAATTCAGCGACAACACCACGGTCAGCACCGCCGCCGCTTCCGGGTTGAGGGCGAGGCCGACTTGCGGACGACCGCGTTTCAACGAAACGGGCTCACTTGGCTTGCTCTCGGCGAGGATGCCTTCCCGTATCAGGTCGGAAGAAATCGCCGATATGGTCGAATGACTGAGGCCGGTGGTAGCTGCGATCTCAGTACGCGATGGCTGGCCGGCCCGGCGCACCGCCGAGATCACCATCGCCCGGTTGCGCCGGCGCAAATCGTCATGGCGGATTCCGACCGACATTGTTTTGCTTTCCTCCCGGTTGCCGCGGCCGCTCATGAACCGGAAGCCGTCGGTAATGTCCGACAAATAGTGTCGGATGAGGCAAATAGTGTCAGATGCAGGTGGCGCTGTCATCGTTTATTCCGACGCTCGAAAAAACTCGCAGAGTCATCAAAATCCATCAGAATCGATGTTGACAGCAGCCGGAGATCGGACCAGTATTTTTTCGAGGCTCGAAAAAATTAGAGCTTCTAAGCTGGTCTTTGAGCCAATTGGTCACGCCGTACGCGGCGCAGGGAGGATATGATGAAGAAATTCACGACCGCCATTCTGGCGGGTGTCGCCATGACGCTGGCGCTGGCGTCGGTGGCGCAGGCTAAAGACAAGGTCATCGGCGTTTCCTGGTCGAACTTCCAGGAAGAGCGCTGGAAGACCGACGAGGCCGCAATGAAGGCGGCCATCGAGGCCGCAGGCGACAAGTATATTTCCGCCGACGCACAGTCCAACCCCGGCAAGCAGCTCACCGACGTCGAGAGCCTGATCTCGCAGGGCGCCAACGCACTGATCATCCTGGCGCAGGACGCCTCGGCCATCGGGCCGGCCGTGCAAAAGGCGCTGGACGAAGGTATTCCGGTTGTCGGCTACGACCGGCTGATCGAGAACAAGGACGTCTTTTACCTGACCTTCGACAACAAGGAAGTCGGCCGCATGCAGGCCCGGGAAGTCTTCAAGGTGAAGCCGGAAGGCAACTATGTCTTCATCAAGGGTTCGGGTTCCGATCCGAATGCCGATTTCCTGTTTGCCGGTTCGATGGAGGTGCTGAAGGCGGCAATAGACAGCGGCAAGATCAAGAATGTCGGCGAGGCCTATACCGACGGCTGGCTGCCGGCCAACGCTCAGAAGAACATGGAACAGTTCCTGACCGCCAACGACAACAAGGTCGATGCCGTGGTCGCGGCCAATGACGGCACTGCCGGCGGCGTCGTCGCCGCGCTGACAGCGCAAGGGCTGGCCGGATCGGTTCCGGTTTCGGGCCAGGACGGCGACCACGCCGCGCTGAACCGCATCGCGCTCGGCACACAGACCGTGTCGGTGTGGAAGGATGCGCGCGAGCTCGGCAAGAATGCCGCCGAGATCGCCTCGCAGCTGGCCGACGGCAAGCAGATGACCGACATTGCCGGCGTGAAGGATTTCACCACGCCCGGCGGCAATACCGTCAAGTCGCTGTTCCTGACCCCGGTCGCCATCACCAAGGACAACCTCAACGTCGTCATCGACGCCGGCTGGATCAAGAAAGAAGAGGTCTGCGCCGGCGTGACGGCTGGCACTGTTGCAGTCTGCAACTGAGCCGACGTTTCCGAGAAGTCCGAACGCCGCGGCCGCTCGCCGCGGCGTTTTTCAACAAGAGTTGTTTTTCCGCTTCCGGCGGATAACTTCTAGGCTGCTTCCGGCATCCGCGGCAGACGGCAACCCGGCGGGAGAAACATCATGACCGACACCACGTCCAACACGCCGGTCGACAGCACGGCAGACCGGGCACGGGAATCCGAGCTCGGCATCGTTGCCCGATTTCTCAAGGCAACCGAACTCGACACGCGCATGCTCGGCATGGTCGGCGCGCTGCTGGTCATCTGGGTCGGCCTGCATGTCATTTCCAGCGTACGGCTCGGCGTCAATCCGTTCGACTTCGACAGCCGGACCTTCCTGACGCCACGCAATCTCTGGAACCTGTCGGTGCAGACTTCCGCCGTGGCCATAATGGCCGCCGGAATGGTGCTGGTTATCGTCATGCGCAATATCGACCTGTCGGTCGGTTCCGCCGAAGGTCTGATCGGCGTGGTCATGGGCTTTGCGCAGGTGCATTTCCTGGTGCGAATGATCGGTCTGCAATTAGGCAATCCCTGGATCTGGATCCTGGCACTGGCCATCGGCCTGGCGCTTGGCCTTCTGATCGGAGCGTTCCAGGGATACATCATCGCTTATCTCGAGGTGCCGGCCTTCATCGTGACGCTGGGCGGCCTTCTGGTCTGGCGGGGTGCCGCATGGTGGGTCGCCAGCGGTCAGACGATTGCGCCGCTTGATGCCACTTTCCAGCTGATGGGGGGCGGGCCGGCGGGTTCGATCGGCGCGCGATGGAGCTGGATCGTCGGAATTGTCGCGTGCCTAGCGGTTGTGTTCATGCTGCTCAACGGGCGGGTGCAGCGCAAGCGGTTCCGCTTTCCGTTGCGCCCGATCTGGGCCGAGACGTTCCTCGGTGTCCTCACCTGCGCTGCCATCATGGGCGCCATATGGCTTGCCAATTCCTATCCTTGGCCGGTCGGCATCGTGAACAGATATGCGGCGGCCAACAATATAACGGTTCCCGAAGGCGGGCTGTTCATCGCCCATGGCATCGCCATACCCGTGCTGATGGCTGTAGCCGTAGGGCTGATCATGACCTTCATCGCCAAGCGTACCCGTTTCGGCCGCTATGTCTTCGCCATCGGCGGCAATCCGGAAGCAGCCAACCTTGCCGGTATCAACACGCGCTGGGTGACCATGAAGGTGTTCATGATCATGGGCGTGCTGGCGACGATCGCCGCGGCGATCTCGTCAGCCAGGCAGAACTCGTCGACCAATGCGCTGGGCACGTTGGACGAGCTGCTGGTCATCGCGGCGGCGGTGATCGGCGGCACGTCGCTCGCCGGCGGCTCCGGCACAGTGCTCGGCGCCATGCTCGGCGCGCTTTTGATGCAGTCGCTGCAGTCCGGCATGGTGCTGCTCGGCATCGATTCACCGCTGCAGAGCATCGTTGTCGGCGCCGTGCTGGTGCTCGCGGTGTGGCTCGATACCGTCTATCGCAAACGTGTGTAGGGAGGAGGAACGATCATGGCAGACAAAACCGCTCCCACGGGCACGCCGCTGATCGACATGCGCAACATCTCCATCGCTTTCGGCGGCATTCGCGCCGTCGACGATGCCTCTGTCGACCTTTTCCCGGGCGAGGTGATGGCTTTGCTCGGTCACAACGGTGCCGGCAAATCGACGTTGATAAAAATCCTGTCCGGCGCCTACAAGCGCGATGCGGGCCAGATTTTGGTCAACGGCGAGGAGGCTTCGATCTCCAATCCCCGCGACGCCAAGAAGTACGGCATCGAGACGATCTACCAGACGCTGGCGCTGGCCGACAATGTCGATGCGGCCGCCAACCTGTTTCTCGGCCGCGAGCTGATGACCGGCTGGGGAACGCTCGACGACGTCGCCATGGAGGCCGAGGCGCGCAAAGTGATGGGCAGGCTCAATCCGCGTTTCCAACGCTTCAAGGAGCCGGTGGTAAAGCTTTCGGGCGGCCAGCGGCAGTCGGTGGCGATCGCCCGCGCCATCCTGTTCAATGCTCGCATCCTGATCATGGACGAGCCGACGGCTGCACTCGGGCCGCAAGAGACGGCGCAGGTCGGCGAACTGGTCAGGCAGCTCAAGGCCGACGGCATCGGCATCTTCCTGATCAGCCATGATATTCACGACGTGTTCGAGCTTGCCGACCGTGTCTGCGTCATGAAGAACGGTCGGGTTGTCGGAACGGCGCGCACAACCGACGTCACCCAGGACGAGGTGCTCGGCATGATCATCCTCGGCAAGTGCCCACCCCGCGCCATTCCGGGGCCGGGCGCGCTGAAGATCGCCGCATGAACGAGAATTAGCCGGCTAATCACACGCCGCCAAAATGTGCCAGCCGTCACCATGCTTTGGCCTCGCCATTGTGTTGGCGTCAGGACTTGCCCATAAAGATGCCGAACCGTCCACGGGACGTATCAGCAATTGAAGAAGCTTTTTCCGACCGTCGCTTTTATCGCCGTCGCGCTGATCAGCCTGACGATGGCGGGTTTTGCCTATTTTGCCACCCAGGAGGCGGCCCGCATTAAATTCGAGGCGACGGCAGACGACGCGCTTAACCGGATCGAAAGCCGCATCGACCTGGACCTGTCGCTGCTGCGTTCGACCCGGGCGCTGTTCGACGCACGCAATGGCGGTATCTCGCAGGGCGAGTTCAAGGCTTTCTTCAACGCGCTCGACGTCGACAATAATTTCGCCGGCCTGCGCGGCATCGGTTTCCTCCGCCTGGCGAAAACTGGCAACGAGGCGGCGGTCGAGCGCGACATCCTGCACGATCACGGCGCAAGCCATCCGATCTATCCCGACACGAACTTACCGTGGCGTACGCCCATCGTGCTGTTCGAACCGCTGGATCCGTCCAACAAATCCAGCATCGGCTACGACATGTTCACCGGGCCGGCGCGGCGCGAGGCGATCGAAAAGGCGATGGCCGACGACCAGCAGCACGCCAGCGGGCTCGTGCAGTTCGGCAAGGATACGGGTGCCGCGCAGACCTTTACCGGGTTCCTCGTCTTCGTCCGGCTCAATGTCGAAACCGCGCCGGACGCCGTGAACGCGACGAGATCCTCGACTGCCGGCTTCCTTTATGCGGCCTTCCGCGCCCGTGATCTGTTCCAGGCTGCGCTCAGCCGGGCACCATTGCTGCCGGTCAACACCGAGATCTATGACGGCACGGTGGACAGCGACAACCTGCTGTTCCAATCGGAAACGCCGCCTGTTTCGAGCCTCGGCGACAGGCTGCTGGTCACCCGCAAGGTCACCGTCGCCGGCCGGCCGTGGGTCGTCCTGTTCAGGCCGACAAGTGCTTTCTCGCAACCTTCCTCGCGCGCCATCCCGGTGATGCTCGGATTGTTCGGACTGCTGCTTGCGGGCGCCATCGCGCTGGTGGCCCGCTATCAGGAGCGGGCCTATGAGGCGGTCTCGCTGCTTCACGAAACGACCGAAAAGAGCCTGCTGGAAAAAGACCTGATGCTGCAGGAGATGAAGCATCGCATCAAGAACTCGATCACGCGGGTGCTGGCAATCGCGCGCCAGACAGCATCGCACACCACCGACGTCCAGGAATTCTCGGCTTCTTTCTCGGCCCGGCTGCAGGCGATGGCGGCTTCCCAGGACATGCTGACGCGCTCACGCTGGCAGAAAGCCGATCTCGGCGACCTGCTGCGCATCGAGCTAGGCCAGGTGTTCGGCAGCGAGCTTCCTGAAGGGCTGCTGTCGGGACCGCAGATTCTTCTCGATGAAAAGACGACGCAGGCACTCGGCCTCGTCTTTCACGAACTGGCGACGAATGCGCTGAAGCATGGCGAAGCCGGCAATTCAGTCGGTGCGCTGAAGGTCGACTGGTCGCTCGAAGCCCGTAGCGGCACCCGGACATTGGCTCTCAACTGGCGCGAGGCCGGTCAGAAGAAGCTTGAGAGACCGGCAAAGAGTGGTTTTGGCACCAGACTGATCGATCTCAACGTCACGCGCGAATTGCGTGGCACAATCAGGCGCGATTTTCGCGAAGATGGCTTGAACGTGGAAATCAAGGTTCCGCTGCCGGCCTGAAACGCCGTCTCGTGGGCCGCATCGCAACAGCGCTTTAAAGAGCAAACGCGGAGACAGGTGGCCTGCCTCCGCGTTTGCTGTTCGCCTGGAGCTCGAAACTAGTTGCAGCGAGCTGTGTAAATCCGGCCGTGACGATCTCTGTATTGGCAGTAGCCATTTTGCAGCCGGCGAACGAGCAGACCGCCAATCGCACCAGCGCCGGCGCCGATCAAAGCGCCCTTACCGCCGCCGACAGCGCCACCAATGAGCGCGCCGCCCACAGTGCCGATACCCACGTTCTCTTCCGTGGTGGTGCAGCCGCTGACCGCAACCACGGCAACCATGGCAATAATCATCTTCCGCATGGAGTCATCCTCACTTTTGTCCTCACTTTAATAAGCTCCAGCCGCCATTTAGCATGAAAGTACGGCCTTTGCCCGCACGATTTCATTGTTGATTAAGATAGTCTTTTTCGGGGCGTGCGCCGTTCGATGCTACCACGAACCCGGAAATCTCCAAGGACGCATCGAGCGTGCCGTTGGGGCGCACGTTCCAGACGATCCTGTCATGGTCGTTCTCGAGCGCCGGATCGACGGCAAGGCATCTGGCGCCGACATGTTGGGCCTGGCCCTGCAGGTCAGCGACCGCGAACGGGCACGGCCGAGCACTCGGGCAGTGGTTTCAAAGCGATCAAGCAGAGGCGAGTTCGATTCAGATCAGTTGGGACGCGGCGGTCAGGACGATCGCGGCCATAAGCGCGACGGCGGCGAAGCGCAGGGGCGAAGCACGAGGCGCGGGCGTTGCGGGCGCGTCGGGATCCTGAAAACCGCCCATCGAGACGCGAGCGGCCTGTTCCAGTCTGTTCACGTCTGCAGCCGTCAACGCCCATCCCTTCACTTTGTGCCAAACTCAATCCGGCGGATCGGCACGTTCGCACAGGATCGGACTTTATGGTGAACAGTCGGTTAAAGATGGCGATGCGCAGCAAGCCTTCGCGCGGCGACCGCCGCTCGTTAATCCGTCTCGAAATTACCGTGAGGAACGACAAGGCGGTATTCGAGGCGGTTCCCGGTGATCTCAAGGGTCGCCGTTCCATTCAATGAAGTGGGCACGACGCGTTCGAGCGCGACGCTGCCAAAACGCTTCTCACTGCGCTGATTGTCGTTGGCTCCGATCACTTCGGCCCATGTCAGCGACAGCGCAGGCTCGCCAGCGGAAGCTGCCGTCAGATCGGCCGTCACCTCGACGAAACCGTCGCTGCGCGACAGTGCGCCATAGCTGACCGAATTGACGGCGAGCTCATGCATGGCCAAGCCGATGTGCAAGGCGGCATTGGGGTTGAGATATGGATTTGCGCCGCGGAAACGTAGGCTGTGCAAGGGATCCGCGCCGTACCTGCCGACCTGACCGGAAACCAGCTCGCGCAGCGCCGCTCCCCGCCAGTTGGATGACGTAACCAAATCCTGCGAGGAGGCCAGCGACTGCAATCGGCCCCGGAAGCGCGTCAGGAAATCGTCAATGCTGCCGGAATAACGGCCCGTCTGGGTGGCGATGCTCTGGATGATGGCCAAAAGGTTCTTGGAGCGATGACTGACTTCGCGCAGCAGCGCCTTCAACGTCTGCTCCCGGCGTTTCTGCTCGGTTGTTTCGACCATGGTGGTCACGACGCCCTGCACCGCGCCGGTCTCGCTGCGGTCGGCGTCTATCCACACCTGAAACCAGCGGGCGCCGTCATCGGCCGGCACACTGAGCTCAAGATGTTGAGGATTGCCGGAGACGATGACGTCGTGCTTGGCGGCGCCGATACGCTCTGCCTGCGCCGGCGGCAAGATGCCGTTGTTGTCGGAGGCATCGGAAGTCCAGGGCGCGCGCATGTTGCGCGCCCACACCGTCTTCATCTCGCGATCCTGGTACAGGACGGAAATCCCGGCATTGTGCAGTGCATGGAGAAGGGCCCGACCAAGCTGCATCCCGCTTTCGGCGGGATGCAAAGCGATGATCTCATCACTCTGGCCGCGGTCTTTCATTTTTCCGACTCTGGAACGCATCGGTCAATTTGCTCAACCCATGTCGGGCTGAACGGTTCGCGGAAAAATGGGTTCCAAAAGGAGGAGGTTCGTATCAAACCTTAAAAAGCGGTCCGCCGAGCGGCATCCCGTTGGAGGACACTGCCCGGCGGTGGCTGGAAACCGTTTGAGGGGTGCGGCTTCCAGTGTTCGCTTGAATGGCCGCTTGGCATTCACGCTCGTCTGATCAGGCCGGCAATAAGCGATATGATCAGGAAGGCGAGAAAGATGAAGAACAATATCTGCGCTATGCCGGCCGAGGTGCCAGCGATGCCGCCGAAACCAAGCGCACCGGCGATGATCGCCACGACGAGAAATACGAGCGCCCAGTAAAGCATGATCGATCTCCTTCCAATGCTGCGGTGAAAACGTGATTCGCCTCCGTTTGTTCCACCATTTTCCGAAAAAGACGATGCTGAAAATCTTCAGGGCCCGAATTGCCGCGGTGTGTGGAAAGGTCCAGTTGGTTGCCCCAGTTGGTTGCCAGTGAATTGAGCCGGCGTCACTCCCCTCTGATCCTGGGGAGCGGCTGTCTCGGCGGCCGCAGTTCGGCCGCCCGCTGTTTCATGCCGCGGCTTTCGCGTGCCGGTCAAAGAACAGGGCCTGGCTGATAAGAGCCTTGACCATGTCCGGATTGAACGGCTTGGTAACCAGGAATGCCGGTTCCGGCCGCTCGCCGGTGAGCAGGCGCTCGGGAAAGGCGGTGATGAAGATCACCGGTACCGAGGTCGACGACAGGATCTCATTCACGGCCGCTATGCCCGAACTTCCGTCGGCAAGCTGGATATCGGCAAGCACCATCTTTGGCCGCGCCTTGCCGAACATCGCCACCGCCTCGGCGTGGGTGCGCGCCGTTCCGACGACGCGGTGGCCGAGGCTTTCGACCATTTCCTCGATGTCCATGGCGATCAGCGGCTCATCCTCGATGATCAGCACGTCGGTTGCCACCTGACGGGAGATCTCGTTGCTCGCCTGCGCGAGGAGTTCGGAGAATTCCTGTTCGTCGACGTCGAGAATCTCCGCCGCCTCGTCTTCGCTGAAGCCTTCGACCGCCACCAGCAGAAAGGCTTGGCGGGGGCGAGGCGCAATTGCATTCAGATTGGCCGCGGCACGCTGTTCCCATGCCGACTGGGCATGCTCCTGCGGAACGCGAATGGCCACTGAGGTGAAGAGCTTGGCAAAGACCTTGTAGAGCGCGATGCGGTCGTTCGATGCGTTCGGAAAGATGTCGACATCGGCAATGATGGCCTCGAGCATTGCGGCGACCAGCGCGTCGCCGCTCTCCTGCGATCCGGATACTGCGCGCGAGAAGCGACGCAGGAACGGCAGGTGCGGAGCGATGGTTGCTGATAGGCTCATATTGGACGTCTCCCTCATATGACGTGATTGCATGTTACAGCTAAAAAACGGTTCGCAAGCCCAGAGTTGAAAACGCGGGTTCTGCGAAAAAGTTCCGATCATGCGGAACTAAATATATGGGCTGGCGTTTAGGGGCGGGTTGGGCAACCAGACGAGGCTGCCGCTTGCCTTGCGTTATGTGTTGAAGGGCGGCTTAAGGCTGGGACAAAAGGGCGAAATGAAGAACATGACGAAAGCTACCATGGGTGGCGTTGGCAACGGGCGCCGGGCTGCTTCCCGCGACCCGCTTGGGCCGAACTCGGAAATCGGCCGCAAACTCAAACAATACTACGACGAGCTGGTCTCCGACAATGTGCCGGATCGCTTCGCCCAACTGCTCAGCCAGTTGGAAAAAGCCGAACCTGTACAAAAGAAGGACTGAGGCATGGCGGCCGTCTCCCAGGGCTTCAAGACCGACTTGCTCGGCTCGATCCCGAGCCTGCGGGCTTTTGCCGTGTCGCTGACGCAAAACGCCGACAAGGCCGACGACCTGGTGCAGGAAACATTGGTCAAGGCATGGGACAAGCATGAAAGCTTCCAGCCCGGCACCAATCTGAAGGCATGGCTGTTCACGATCTTGCGCAACGAATTCTATTCGCAGATGCGCAAGCGCGGCCGCGAGGTGCAGGACAGCGATGGCGTCATGACGGCCAGGCTTGCCGTTCACCCGGCCCAGCACGGCCAACTTGACCTCGAGGACTTTCGCGGCGCGCTCGAATTGCTGCCAGAAGACCAGCGCGAAGCCATTATCCTCATCGGCGCGTCGGGCTTCTCCTACGAGGAAGCGGCCGAGATCTGCGGCTGCGCCGTCGGAACGATCAAGAGCCGCGTCAGCCGCGCCCGCACACGGCTGCAGGAAATTCTGAAGATCTCCGGTGAAGACGAGTATGGCCCGGACGCAATTTCGGCTCAGGTAACCGGGTCGACGGCTGCGTGAAGCGCGGCGTGTTCGAACCGCTCCGCGCCTCAGCGGAGAGGCGTTCGCCTGCAGGCCGCCGCCACTGCCTCGACGAGATCGTCTCCCGAATAGGGCTTGGTGACCAGTCTGACGCCGGGAAAGGATTTCTTGATCTCGTCCGTATCCGAATAGCCCGAGGCAAAGACGAACGGGATGCCCGCTTCACGCAGCCGCGAAGCAAATTGGAGCGTCGAAACGCCGCTCAGCATGAGGTCGACGATGGCCACATCGAACTGCGCGGCAACGTCTTGCTGTTCGATCTCAGTCAGATCACGGGCGATGACCACATTGAGCGCGCCGTAGTCGCGGCAAAGCTGCTCGATATCCATGGCAATCAGGAACTCATCTTCCAGGATAAGAATCCGCAAACCGTCGAGTGATGCGCGCACGCAGCAATATCTCCTTAAATTCGTCTCGATCGTGAAACGGGGGAAGTCATGATCGTTATTTGGCATGCTGTCATTTAAAAAAGACGCGCTGGCGCGGATGCGTCGGCCTCGGCCCATGCAAGGCATTTGCAACGCGCGCTGCCGGAGATAGGGTTAGAAGAGGTTCGTGCCGGAACCTTGGGGTCTGTCGGGCGTTTCGACCGAGCAAAAGCATGGAGAGTGAAGCAATGGCGACTGCCGCAGGAAAGGCCGCGAACGAAGCCCGCACGAATTCCGATATTGAGGCCGACATCGCACAACTGAAGGCCGACATCGACCAACTTACCAAGCTGTTGGCCAAAACTGGCGAACATGGCTACGGGGCAGCGCGGCGAGCCGCCGCCGAAAGCGTCGAGCAGTTGCGAACCCAGGGCGAGGCAGCCTTCGACAGCCTGCGCAGCAACGCCAGGGACATCGAGGCGCAGATGATAGCGCATATGCGCGAGAAGCCGGTGACGTCGCTGGCGATCGCCGCCGGCGTCGGGTTCCTCTTCGCGCTTCTCGCGCGCCGCTAGTTCTGCACGCATGGGAATGCTTGCATCGCTGATCTCGGGCCTCGCCTCGGGCGAAACCATTGCGGCGGTGCAACGCGCGCGTGTGGCTGCAATTGTCTATTCGGTCGCAGCGGTCGTAGCGCTGTGCGGCCTCGGCTTCCTGGTCGGGGCGGCCTATATCTGGACGGCGGCCCGCTATGGGCCGATGGCAGCTTCCCTGAGCTTCGGGATCGGCTTTCTCGCAATCGCCGGTCTCATCCTGCTCGTCTACCGGATGTCGGCCGGCTCGCGCGCCAGGCGCCGGGCGAAGCGACGCAACGCTGACATGAAGGCTATCGGCATCACTGCGGCACTCGCCGTGCTGCCGGCGCTGCTCAAGGGCAAAGATGGCCCGGGAAAGGCCAGACTGAGCGCGATTCTCGGCCCGGCGATAGCACTCGCTGCCTACGCCATCTACCGCGAGAACGTGAAGCGCGGCTCCGATGATCCGGATACCGGCAAACGTGAATAGTTCGGAGGGGATAGTTCGGGGCAAACGATTCTGGCGCCGGTCGCAAAATCACAAATCTTCGAGCGGAATCGATATTTCCGCGACCACGCCGTCCGGCCGGAATTCATGGATCACCTCGCTGGAAATGACCTTGGCCAGGCTGCGGCGGATCAGGATCGAGCCGAAGCCATGGCGTTCGGGCGGCGCAACCCGCGGGCCGCCGCTTTCGCGCCAGGCCAGCAACAGACGGCGTGCGCCCTTCCTGCCTTGTACCCTCCAATCGAGATCGACCTTTCCGGAGGAAACCGAGAGCGACCCGTATTGCAGTGCATTGCTTGCCAGTTCATGCAGGATCAGCCCGAGCCCGACTGCCTGGTCGGGTGAGAGCAGGACATCGGCGCCGGAGATCGCCATGCGCGATTGTCCGGCGGCTTGGAACGGCTTTAGCTCGATCTCCACCAGCTCGCGGATGCCGATGCCGCGCCACTCGCGGTCCGACAGCAGGCTGTGCGCAACGCCCAGTGCCTGCAGCCTGGCGCTGAAGGCTTCGAGGAATTCGCTTGGCTGGCGGGCATGGCGAACGGTCTGCGTCGCCAGCGCCTGTACGGTTGCCAAAGTGTTCTTGACGCGGTGATTGAGCTCGCGCAGCAACAGTCGTTGACGTTCGTCGCCAAGCTTGCGTTCGGTAATGTCGTAGTTGACGCCGAAGATCAGCGTCGGCTTGCCATCGCCGTCGCGTTCTATGACGCGGCCGCGTGTTGCGATCCATCGCGGCGGATCGAGGCCTTTGACACGGTATTCGCCAAAATAATCGTCGCTGCCGGTCAGCGCGTCGCGAAAGCGTGTTTCGGTCTGGTGAACGTCGCGCGGGTCGATGGCGGTCAGGATGTCGCGCGCCCTCAGCCTGTTCGACTTCGGCAGGTTGAACAATTCGGACAGCAGGACATCGCAGTCGATCATATCGCTGCGGATATCCCATGCCCAGCTGGCAAGCGAAGCCGCGTCGAGCGCGATAGCGCGCCGCTTTTCCTCTCGAACCAGTGCTGCCTTGGCAATCGCCGCACTGCGGGTTGCATCCTTCAGCGTGAACAGGCTGGCGGCGAGGCCGGCCAGCGCCGACAGCTGGTCGAGCTGGACAGAGGAGGGACGTGCGTGCGGCTTCCGGTCGAGCACGCACAGCGTGCCGATCAGCGCGCCGTCGACTACGATGGGCACGCCTGCGTAAAAGCGGATATGATGCTCGCCGGTGACCAGCGGATGGCTTTGAACCGCGGATCCGCCGCCGCGTCGGCCACCACCATCGGCACGTCGCCGGCTGCGATGGTATAGGCGCAGAACGATGTCTCGGTTGCGATTTCGGTCTCGTCGAGGCCGATACAGGACTTGAACCACTGCCGCTCGGCATCGACCAGCGTGATCAGTGCGACAGACGTTTGCATCGCCGAAGCGGCAAGACCGCCGATACGATCGAAATCAGGGTCGGCAGCCCCGTCCAGCGTGTCGAGGCCGTGCAGCACGGCAAGACGGTCCGCGGCGCCCACCACACGGCGAATATCGGCCGGCAGGCCCGGCGTGTTCTGGCTATTGTCGTCCACTATGCCCCCGGTGGCCGGCTCCGCTGATTGGTCAGGCCAACCGGCCCGTCTGCCGCCTTGCAGTGCCGGAACTTTCGCGGCGGGGGACCGTTACCAGCCAACGCCCCGCCAGTTACGCCTGCCGGCGCCAAATATGGAGCCAGACAATGCCAAAAACCATTCCTGAAAACAAAGCCCGTCAAGGGCGGCGGGGTCGGCATGTCCTTCGTATCCTGATCGCCGCGCTGTTGCTGGCTTTTATCGCCTGGGGCGTCGCCGAAATCTACGGCTGGATGATCGAGACGCCGAAGACCGAACAGGGCAACACGCCCAGCGGCTAGGTTCTCTCCATCGCTCGCGCCAGTTTGCATCACGCAACCCCACATCACGCATCCCACGTCAGGCAACCTTTGCCTCGACAGCGCGCGCCGGGACGAGAACATTCAACGCGCGCGGATGGATTTCGACGGTCGTCTCGCGATCGAGCTTTACCAGTTCGCCGTCCATGACGGCCTGAACTTTCCTGTTAGTCGAATGGATTTTCAAAACGGCGCGGTTTGCCTGATGGATTTCGACATGCTCGTTGCCGCGCCATTTCCCACGGGCGACGTCAAAGAGGAACCTGATCAATTCGCCGCGCCGCCTTGCCACGGTGACATAGATGCCCAGCACGCCGCCTGCCGGATTATCGGCATAGGGCAGGTGGCCCTCGCCGAACAGATTGTTGGTGATGCCGATGCCGGTGATCCGCGTTCTGATCTCGGCCTCACCGACCGTCAGCGTTACGTTCATGGCCGGCGGGTTGTTGATCGTTGCCCAAGCGGCCCGCACCGAGGCACGCATCTTCCCCAGCCGCGAGCCGAATTCCATCTTCTGGCGCAGTTGCACCATCTTGGCGTGCATGCCGATCGAGAATTGATGTACGAAAGGCCGGCCGTTGGCTGTTGCAATGTCAATTGCCATCACCTCGCCGTCGGCAAACGATTTCAGTGCCGCATCGAGGGTCTGCGGGATACCGAGGCCGCGCGCAAAAAGGTTCATTGTGCCAGCCGGCAGAATTGCCAGCGCCTTCTCCCCATTCATCAAACGGGCTGCCGCGGCCGAAATGGTGCCGTCGCCGCCGCCAGCCAGCAGGACGTCGATGCCGCGCCTGGAAGCTACGCCGTCCAGCGTGGCGACGATATCCTTGCCGGCGACGATTTCGATATCAATCGAGTGGCCGGCACTCTCAAGGGTGCTGCGCATCCGACTGGCGAAGGCCTCAAGATCGATGGTGCGCAGGGTGCCCCCGTCCTTGTTCAGCACCGCTGCAAACCGCATGGCCGTTCCATTTTCCAGCACCTATCGGGCCGGGACGGAGCCCCAGCCGGGTGGAACGGGGCGGCCGAGAAAATGTTCCTTTCGACCAACGCGGCGAATCCGAGAACCATTGACATCGCACCGGGTGCACCACGGCTTTTTTCGGAACAACAGTGTGGTCACAACGTTGTGAACATGCAGAAGACGCTGCGCCCGCAGTGACGCCAGGCGGGTACGGCGTGCACGAAATCACCGACGAGGAGACACTAAGATGATCCGCACCCTTTTAACCACGACAGCAGTCGCAACATTGATTGCGACGGGTGCATTTGCGCAGTCGGCGACGACCCCGGCGCCGGCGCAACCACCCGCCGTAGAGAATTCCGCTCCAGCCGCTCCGGTGCAACGCGCCGAGGGCAGCCTTGTCACCAATATCATCGGCGAGTCGGTCTATAACGGCACCGGCGACAATGCAGAGAATATCGGCAAGATCACCGATGTCGTCTTCGACGAGCGCGGCGAGGTAAAATCCGTCGTCATCGGCGTTGGCGGTTTTCTTGGCATAGGAACCAAGAACGTCGTTTTCGACTACAAGAAGATGCAATGGGCCGAAAGAAATGGCGACCGTTGGCTGATAGCGCAAACGACGAAGGATGAGTTGACGGCTCAGCCGGATTTCGACCGGAGGCCTTACGATCCGACTCCGCCACCAGCTTCGGCGGATAATGCGGCGCCTGCCGCCCCTTCCACCAGCGCGCAAAATACAACCCCGGCGCCTGCCGCGCCGGCTGAGCCAGTGAAGCGCGCCGAAGGCAATCTCGCCACCAATATCATCGGCGAGACCGTCTATAACGGCACCGGCGACGACGCCCAAAACATCGGTGACGTGAACGACATCGTCATCAACAAGGAAGCCAAGGCGCAATCGCTGATCATCGGTGTCGGCGGCTTCCTCGGCATCGGCGAAAAGAACGTCGCCTATGACTTCGACAAGGCGCAGTGGGCCGAGAGGAACGGCGATCGCTGGCTGGTCGCGCAAACGACCAAGGAAGAGCTGCAGGCGCAGCCAGACTTCAACCGCAAGGCCTATGATCCGGCGCCGGCAACCACTGCGTCGAACGATGCCAATGCGCCTGCTACCGTCACGCCCACCGTGATGGCCAGCAACACTGCGCCGAACGACAACACCGCAACGACTAACAACGCTGACCAGGCCGGCAAGACGGCTCAAAACGCTCCGGCAGCGGCGCCTCCGGCTAATTCCACGGCCGACCAGACCAAGACCGGGTCGATCGACAAGTCGACGCTAACCGAAATGCCGATGGGCGAAATCCGGGCCGAGGATCTGGTTGGAACCACCGTTTATGGCGCCAACGATGTCAACGTCGGCGAGATCGGCGATATCGTGCTGGGCAGCGACAAGAAGGTCGACGCAGTCATCATCGACGTTGGCGGCTTCCTTGGCGTCGGCGAGAAGGAGGTGGCGGTCGGCATGGACAACCTGAAATTCATGACCGACAAGAACGGCAAGCGCTATCTCTACACGAACTTCACCAAGGAGCAGCTTGAGGCGCAGGCTCCCTATGACAAGGCCAGCTATGCGCAAAATCGCGACAAACAGCGCATGATCATGCGCTAAGCAGCACACAGGCCGACAGAGAAGCCCGCGCCGGCCACGGCGCGGGCTTTGTTTATGTCGAGGGAAAGCCCGCGACATGGCCGGCAACGCCATTGTCCGTCAATTCGGCGAGCGCCAGAGATTGGTCGAGATGCTCGGCCCGCCAGGCGAGCAACTTCTCGGCAAATTCCAACCGCACCGGCAGATAGGCTGGGTCGTCAGCGACGTTGGTCAGCTCGCCGGCATCTTTTTCCAGGTCGAAGAGCAAGGGCGGCAGGCCGCCGCCGAAATTCACATATTTGAACTTTTGGGTGCGGATGACGGCGAGATTGCACTGACGCGGACCGATGCCGAAATAGCGTTCTGCATCACCATCCGCAATCGAGCGGAAATCGAACTCCCAATGCGCCGCATCGCGCCAATTGTCCGGCTCCGTTGCGTCCAGGAAAGGCGCCAGCGAGCGGCCGTCGAGATGCGGCAGGACTTCGCCGCCAGTGAGCTCGAGCCCAGTGAGCTCGACCAAGGTGGGTGCCAAATCGACCGCCTCGGTGAAGCGGTCGACACTGCTGCCGGCCGCCTTGTGGCGGCGCGGATCGCGAATGACCAGCGGAATATGGAAGCTGCCGTCGAAGAAGCCGCCCTTGCCCAGCATGAAATGATCGCCCATCATCTCGGCGTGATCGGAGGTCAGCACGATGACGGTGTCGTCCCATGCATCGGCCGCCTTGACCGCTTGCCAGACACGGCCAAGCTGCGCGTCGACCTCCGAGATCATGCCGTAATAGAGCGCCCGGATGCGGCGAAAATTGTCGTCGCCCCAGTCGCGCACCTTGCCCTCCGAGCCGGGACGGAATTTCGACCGTTCCTGCCGGCTAAGTTCATAGGCGAGATAAGGGTGGCTTGCTGCTTCGGCCTGCCAGCTTTCCGCGCGGTCAAAAGCTGGACCGATGGCCGGATTGTACATGGCGTTGTAAGGCGCCGGCACGATGAAGGGCGGGTGGGGGCTGATGAAGGAAAGATGCGCGAACCACGGGGCATCGCGCTCCTGCTCGCCGAGCCAGCGGATGAATTCGCCGGCCAGGAAGGCCGACGGCGTCTCGTCCTTCGAATAGATTGGCGGACCGTTGCTGATCGCGCCGTCGTTTTCCAGGATTTCGCCCGCCGGGCGGTGAATGGCGGGGGAGCCGGCGCCGGCATCGACGCCGCGCGCCTTGAGCCATGACAGCCAGGGCTTCTGGTGCTCGGGCAGAAGCTGGCGCACGGTGAAGCCGGGCAGCACGCCTTCATAGCTTTTCAGCTGCGGGTCGCCAGGCGCCAGCGTGCGCGGGTCGCGCGCCATGTCGGTATAACCGAACAGCGTCGGATCATAGCCGAGGGCGCGTGCCCAGAGGGCTATGTTGCCGTGGCGGGCGTCGAGCGGTGTGCCGTTGCGGCAGACACGATTGTTCATCTGGTAGAGGCCGGTGTAGAGGCAGGCGCGCGCCGGCGAGCAAGGTGCGGCGCCGCCATAGTGCTTCTGGAACAAAACGCCCTCGGCAGCCAGCGCGTCGGCATTCGGTGTCCTTACCACCTTGTGGCCAGCAGCTGACAGGCAGTCGCCCCGCCACTGGTCGCAGGTGATCAGGAGAATATTGGGGCGTTTTCCACTCAACCGCTGTATCCTCATGCTGGCTACATGCGTCGCTCATGGAGCGCAATTTCGGCGAGTATGCAAGCCGGTCCAGTTTGCCGAATGGTGAACAAAACCTGCTTCGTCGTTCACTTTAACAGCACAGTCCATTCTGTGTTTGCCGCCTTTGCGGCCAGGAGGCGGATGCTCATATTTGCGTGGACAGCGGCAAGGGCCGCACCGGCACAAGGAAAGGAGCAGAAACATGCTCGACCAGGTCAAGGGCCTGCATCACGTCACCTCGATGGCCAGCGATGCGCGCCAGAACAATGAATTCTTCACCGGGACGCTCGGTCTGCGGCGGGTCAAGAAAACCGTCAATTTCGACGCACCCGATGTCTACCACCTCTATTACGGCGACGAGGTCGGCACACCCGGCTCGGTGATGACCTATTTCCCGTTTCCAAACATCGGCAAGGGCCGCCATGGCGTTGGCGAGGTCGGCACCACCGCTTACTCGGTGCCTGAGGGCACGCTCGGCTATTGGGAGAAACGGTTTGCCGACCAAGGCGTCACCGGGCTGTCCCATGAGGAGACGTTCGGCGAGAAGCGTCTTGCGTTCGCCGGTCCCGACGGCGACGGGTTTGCGCTGGTCGAAGACAGAGCGGACAACCGTGCGCCATGGGCCAAGGGTGGCATTCCCACCGACGTGGCGATCCGCGGCTTTCACTCGGTGTCGCTCAGGCTGAAAGATGGCGGCGCCACCGAAGAGCTGCTGAAATTCATGGGTTATGAGGAGGTCGACAAGTCCGGCAACATCAGGCGGCTGGCGGTGAAGAACGGCAACGGCGCCGACGTCGTCCATATCGAATCGCTGCCAGGGGCCGGCTTCGCCAATCTCGGCGCCGGCTCGGTCCACCATGTTGCTTTCGCCGTCGAGAACCGCGTCAAGCAGATCGAAGTGCGCAAGGCACTCCTCGATACAGGTTATCAGGTGACGCCGGTGATCGACCGCGATTATTTCTGGGCGATCTACTTCCGCACACCGGGGGGCGTGCTGTTCGAAGTCGCCACCAACGAGCCGGGCTTCGACCGCGACGAGGATACCGCCCATCTCGGCGAGGCGCTGAAACTGCCGTCGCAACACCAGCATTTGCGGCCCTATCTCGAGCAGCATCTGCAGAAACTGGAAGACTGAGGGCAGGGTTATGAGCAAGGATTCGTATATTCACAAGGTGCTGCCCGGTTCGCTGGGCGGACCGTTGCTCTTCGTCTTCCATGGCACTGGCGGTGACGAGGATCAGCTTCTGTCGCTTGGGCGCGATCTTGCGCCGCAAGCGACGATCGTCGGCCCGCGCGGCGATGTCTCGGAACAAGGCGCCGCACGCTTCTTTCGCCGTACCGGCGAGGGCGTTTACGACATGGGCGATCTCACGCGAGCGACGGACAAGATGGCCGGCTTCGTCAAGGCACATGTCGAGGCGGCAAAGCCATCTTTGGTGCTAGGCCTCGGTTATTCCAACGGCGCCAACATCCTGGCCTCGGTGCTGTTTGCCGAACCCTCGCTGTTCGACTCAACGGTGCTGATGCATCCGCTGATCCCGTTCGAGCCGGAGGTCAAGGGCAGCCTTGACGGCAGCCGCATCCTGGTCACCGCCGGCAGGCGAGACCCGATCTGTCCGCCTGATTTGACGGCGCGGCTTGAAGCCTATTTGCGCGCCGATGGTGCCGATGTCACAGTCGAGTGGCATGACGGCGGCCATGAGGTGCGGCCGAGCGAGATCGAGGCGGCGCGGCAGTTGTTCGCCGTAGCGCCGGATGAAAGGACCGCAAGCCATGTCTGACCTATTGCCGGAGATCGAGCTGGAGGACCGCGGCTCGAAGGGCCGCTACTTCCTGCGTGGGCCGAGCGGCGCCGAGGCGGAGATGACCTTCACCAAGGTCGGCGAGCACCAGATCATCATCGACCATACCGAAGTGCCGGATGCATTTCGCGGCCAGGGCGCGGGACTTCGCCTCGTCACCCGTGCCGTCGAGGATGCACGTGCGGCGGGCAAGACGATCATCCCGCTTTGCCCGTTCGCCAATGCTCAGTTCCGCCGCCATCCGGAATGGGCGGACGTGCTGAAGCGGTAAGAGACTGCCCCTCGATGAATGACAGGACAAAGGGTGCGCGGCTTTACCGCGTGCCGCTTCGACCATTGGCGGCGTACAAACATAAGGCAAACATGCGGGATTTGCGCAGAGCGCTCGCCTTGCCTAAGTATTGGCAACAACCGGCTCGCCCTCCGCGGCCCGACCACTTCAACCGAATGGCCCTCCATGACCGAATCCGATCTCATTCCCGTCTTCGACGGCCACAACGACACGCTGCTCAGGCTCTACCAGTCGAAGGATGCGGACGTCGAAAAGCTGTTCGTCGAGGGGACGCCGAGTGGCCACATCGACCTGCCGCGCGCGAAGAAAGGCGGATTTGCCGGCGGCATGTTCGCGATCTTCCCGCCGCCTGTCGAGAAATCCAAGCGCGGCGCGGTGCCGCTGGCGCCGAGCGACAGCGAGCCCATGCCGCCCGAGGTTCCGCGCGCCGATGCGCTCAACTCCACCATAGCGATGGCCTCGATCCTGTTCAGGCTGGAGCGGGCTTCGGCGCTCACTGTCTGCCGCACCGCCGGCGATGTGAGGAAGGCGATGGCGCAAGGCTCGATCGCGGCGGTCTTCCACATCGAAGGGGTCGAGGCGATCGACCCTGAGCTCACCCTGCTCGATGTCCTCCACGCAGCCGGCCTGCGCTCGCTCGGTATCGTCTGGAGCCGTCCCAATGCCTTCGGCCACGGCGTGCCGTTCCGTTTCCCGTCGTCGCCCGATACAGGGCCGGGGCTGACCGATGCCGGCAAGGCGCTGGTGAAAGCCTGCAACCAGCTGAAGATCATGATCGATCTTTCGCATCTCAACGAAAAAGGTTTCCGCGACGTCGTCGAGATCAGCGACGCACCGCTGGTCGCGACCCATTCCAACGTGCACGCGATCTGCGGCCATTCGCGCAACCTCACCGAATGGCAGCTCGGCGCGATCCGCGACTCCGGCGGCATGGTCGGGCTGAATTTCGCCACCGGGTTCCTGCGTGAGGACGGCAGGATGAACGCCGACACCAGTCTCGACATCATGGTGCGCCATGTCGATTCGCTGCTGCAGGCGCTGGGCGAAGACGGCGTCGGCCTGGGCTCGGATTTCGACGGCGCCATGATCCCGGCCGTGATAGGCGACGTTGCCGGCCTGCCAAGATTGCTCGACGCTTTCGCGGCTCGCGGCTTCGGGCGCGCGCTGATCGAGAAGATCGCCTATCGCAACTGGCTCGGCATGCTGGAAAAGACCATCGGCTAAGCGGGTGATGCCGGCTTGACCGGAATGCGATTTGGAGGCCGACTATTCGAAACCCATGCGTTTAAGCCAGTCCTGGCCAATGCCGCGGTCGCGGATGATCGGCAGCGGATCGGTCGAATCCAGCCTGGCACAAATACGGTAGGCCTCCAGCGTTTCAGCGCTCATCTCACCGCGTTTGTAGAAGAACATGGCCGCAGCATAGCGGGTGCGGCCCGACCATTTTTCGCCGAGCGGTGTGTTGATCAGCTGCCACTGTTCGGCGGCTTCGGCGGCGAGTTTGGGACTGTCGGTGTCGTCGGCCATATTTAGAAATCCGCAGGCGGATTGGCAGTGCGGCGGCCGAGCCTGACGACCAGCCGCGGCACCAGTTTGGCACGCTTCAGCAGCTTTTGATATTGCAGCTCGCGCCCGGCGTAGATCTCGACCCAAGGTCCGCTGCAGGCGGGCTCGGCGGCGCTGATCTGGTCTCCATCGCCGGGATCGCTGCCTTTCGCCGACGGATGCCTTCGACGACGTTTTATCCAAGGATGCAATCTCGACGAGAACATTCGAATATGGGCAGCCATGCAGAAGGTGCTTGACAGTGGCAAACACCGTCCCACTGATCTTCGCGGCCGATGCCGGTCGGCTAGCCGGCGATGCTGGAGACCATCACCCCGATGAAGACAACAGAGGCGCGCGAAGCCCTCCTCGAACCGGCGCGAAAAAGCGATTCCGAAAAGCGCGGCCGCAAAGCGTCGAAAGAGACAAGGCAGGTTCAACTGATCGAAGCGACTATCGATTCATTGGCCAAGCGCGGTTATTCGGAAACGACTATGGCCGACGTCGCCGACGGCGCCGGCCTGTCGCGCGGCATCGTCAATTTCCATTTCGAGAGCAAGGAGAAGCTGCTCGTCGCCACTTTGCAATACATGCATGACGAGTATTCGGCGCATTGGCGCAGCGCCTTGCAAAGGGCCGGCGATGATCCCGCCCGCCAGCTGCAGGCATTGGTGGCAGCCGATTTCAACCGCTCGATCTGCAACAAGCGCAAGCTGGCTGCTTGGTGTGCCTTCTGGGGCGAGGCCAAATCGCGACCGAAATATCAGGCGCTGAGCAGCGCACGTGATGCCGTCTACCAGAACATATTCGTCGATCTTTGCGCGGCGCTCAAGCAGAGCGGCTTCTATGCCTATGAGCCGCAAGTCATGGCGCTGGCGCTCAGCGCCATGCTGGATGGTCTGTGGCTGCATTTGATGATGGGCACCGAGGACGCCACACGCGAGACGGCGCTGCAGGCCGCGAACGAGTTCCTGTCTGCGGCATTCCCCAAGCACTATCCGAACTCAGCAGCCCGCGGTGCCAGGCCGGCATGAACCATCAAAAAGAGGGTGGACCAGCAATGAAGACAATGATCCGGCGCCTGACATTCGAGAAGATCAAGGCCGGCCAATGAAGTTCAAGATCGAACGAGCCGATGTGGCCATCGTCGGCGCCGGCTTCACCGGCCTGTCGGCCGCGCGTGAATTGAACCACGCCGGCATCGATGTCGTGCTGCTCGAAGCCCGCGACCGTGTCGGCGGCCGCGTCGAAGCCGTGCAGAACGGGCTCGGCGAGCGGATCGACAGCGGCGGCCAGTTCTTGTGCGAAGACATGCCGGAATTAATGGCGCTGGTGCGAGCGCGCGGCAAGACATTGGTCGAGACCCATGTCGCAGGCGAATTCGTCACACAGCCGCGAATGAGCGAGGCGCAAGCCGGGCGCACTTACGGCACCGCGATGCGAATGCGCGAGCGGATGAACGCGATCGCACCGACCGACCCGGCCATCGCCGGCTTGACAGTCGCGGCATGGCTCGATCGCCAGAACGATCCCGACGATGCCAAGGCCGCCTTTCGGTCGATGATCGAGGGCCTGTGGTGCCTGGCAATGGAAACGCTGCCGCTTTGGTACTTGATCGACAATGATCGCCGCATCACCAATGAGGTGTCGGAATTGCAGTATTTCGTGGGCGAAACCATGCATTCGCTGGCGGATGATCTTGCGCGGGATCTCGGCGATCGACTGCGGCTGAATATAGCTGTCAAGGCCATTGAGCACGGGCCGGGAGGGGTTCGCGTCGTTTCGCCTGCCGGCGTGACCGAGGCACGAGCGGTACTGGTCGCGCTACCGCCGATGATGGCCTCGAGAGTGGATTTCGTGCCGCCGCTGCCGGCTGCGCTGGAGAGAGCCCTCGGCGTCTGGCAAAGCGGCGCGGTGATCAAAATGCTGGTGCGCTATCCCAAGGCTTTCTGGCGCGACAGGGGCTTGAGCGGCATGGTGATGTGGCGGGAGCCGCACGGACTTTTTGCCTGCGATGCCAGCAAGGACGAGGATCATGCAGCACTTGTCGTCTTCATCGGCGGGCCGCTGGCGCAGCGCTGGCGGGATATGGACAGCGCGGCGCTACGCGCAACGGTGACATCAAAGCTGCAAGATGCGCTCGGTATCGAGGCGGCCGGCGTCACCGATCTCAGCCATCGCGACTGGACCGGGGATCACTGGAGCGGCGGCGGTTACAGCGATTCGATCGTCGATGCGGCGGCAACGGATGCCGAATGCATTATCCGGGCGGGCGCCCCGCCGGTGCATTTTGCCTCGTCGGAGCTGTCGCCGTCATTTCCGGGCTATGTCGAGGGCGCGATCGTCGCCGGTCGCACTGCTGCGCAAAAAATTATTCAGGTTATCGCCAGCAGAGCCTCAGGGTCATAAGCGAGGCGGATCGAGGTGCCGACCGGCATCGACGCGCATTGCCACGAGCTCGGCCTGTTGGTCCGGCTACTGATCAACATGTGCGTGATGTCGCCGCCATTAATCATCAAGCGCCAGTAGATCGACGATATGGTGTCGATCCTGCGCGAAGGCATTTCGCGCGCGATGGACGATCTGCGCCGCGAAGATGTCTGGCGGGGATAGGCGTTTATCGCCGGCAAGCCGTGGCATTGGTCGGCCGCTGGCAAGGTGGGCGAGGTCGATGAACTGGGCGGTGCTGCGATCTTCCTGGTTTCCGACGCGTCGAGCTTCATGACCGGCCAGATCATCTATATCGAAGGCGACATGACCCGGACCCGTATGAGCGCGACTGTCGCTGTCGGGCGCATGGAAGACCGGTCGGCCTCGGGGCCGCCCTGCAAAAGGCAGGGCTCGTCATTTGCACGCTCTTATCTTCACCGCTAAGCTTCTTTGGCTGGGGTATTTTCCTCAGATCACATTCGCCATCCCAAGGATCTCATGACACCCGACACAGCAACGCGCGAACAGTTCGCCATCGATCTCGCGCGGCGCGCCGGCGCGCTCGGCCTGAAGTATTTTCGCGACCTCGACAGCCTCGCCATCGAGAACAAAGGTCATCAGGACATGGTCTCGCAGGCTGACCGCGAGGTCGAGCTGTTCATCCGTGCGGCAATGAAAGCCGCTTACCCGACCGATGGAATTGTCGGCGAGGAGCATGCCTCGGTCACCGGATCTAGCGGGCATGTCTGGGTGATAGATCCGATCGACGGCACCGCGAATTTCGTGCGGGGCATTCCGGCCTGGTGTGTGGTCATCGCCTGCGCCAAGGACGGCGACACTGTCGTGGGTGTCATCCACGAGCCCTCTACCGGCGAAACGTTCCATTGCCGTAAGGGCGGCGGCGCTTTTCTCAACGGCAAGCCGATCAGGGCAAGCGCGGCCACCAGCCTGACCGACGGCTCGTTGGGCACCGGCTTTTCCAACCGCGCCGAAATGCAGAACGTCGCAACGCTCATCGGTTTGCTGTTTTCACAGGGCGGCGTGTTTTTCCGTAACGCATCCGGCGCGTTGATGCTCGCCTATGCGGCCGCCGGCAGGCTGCTCGGCTATGTCGAAGAGCATATGAACGCCTGGGATTGCCTGGCAGGCATGCTGCTGGTGGAAGAAGCCGGCGGCACTATAGTCAAGCCCGACCCAAAGACGGTGCTGGCAAACGGCGCGCTGGTGATTTGCGCCGGCAGCGGCGTGTTCGCCCAGGTCCGCCAGCTCTGCGTGCAATCCTTCAAGCTTTGATCAGAACCGGCCCGCATGAGCAGCGGCGATTTGTATTCCACTGTCAGGCCCTCCTCGGCTGCCTGCAGATGCGGATCGCCGGCTCCGCCCCACCAGATGTCTCCCTTTGGGTTGGCGGCCTCGGCGCGCAATTGCGCATAGAATTCGCCAGCGCTCTTGCGGGTCATATTGACGGTGATGCCGGTCTTCTCCTCGAACGCCCGCGCCGTCTGCTGGCACCAGACCTCGTCAACGCCGCAAGACATGGTCAGGCTTTCGGCGGACGCCGATGACGACGCGGCCCACATACCGGCGGCGAGGATGCCGGCGCAGAGAATTGCCCTTTTATCATGTTGAAATTCCTCCCTAATTTATTTGCCGACTTATGAAATGCAGATACGCGGAAAATTCAAGTTGGAAGGGTACGGCCGCCTTTGCGCCTTTCGCCGACTTCCCGCTCGATGTGTTCGACAGGTTGATGCGGATCAATCTTTGCAGCCACCTGGCCGACCGTCCTGCGCCGCCGAACATTCTCAGACGATGGCCCGGTCCCAGCCGCCATAATGCGCAGCGCTGCGCGTGCCGCGCGGCAGGCTGAGCCCGACCAGCAGCGCTCCGATCGCCAGATTGGCGAGGCTCGCCGCCGCGCCGCCGGGGAGCATGAACGGAGAGAGGGCGATCCAGGCTCCAAGCGCTATGTTCACAAAGCGGACGGCGCGCGCCACCTCGGCCATCGCCGTAACGGCGATCATGATGACCAGGCAGCCGGTGACATGGTCACTGAAGTAGAGCGGCGGGCTGGTGCCGAAGACAAGCGGCGTGATCATCAGCAGGGCGCCGGCGAGTGTGCTGGCGACAAGGGTCCGGGGGAAATTCACACCGCCAGTGACGAAGTCCCGCGCCACTGCCGATAGCGGCCGGTCGAGATCCGGCGTCGGCGTCTGGTCCTCCGAAAGCGCCGGGCCGCCGCACCAGAATGTGCGCCAGAACGGCTCTCCCGCCTGTTTCGCACGCCAAAGATACTGGCAGCTCGCCAGCACCTCGTCGACCGAATAGGGGATGAGCACGACCGTGACGGCAGCCTGGACGATGCAGAGCGTGCACAGCGCCCCGATGAGCGGCGGCTGGATGATGATGAAGCCGACGCTGACCACGCCGAGCGGGATGACCAGCAAGCCGAACAGCAGCACCATCCATGGCATGGTGCGCCAGCGGCGGCGGTCGCCGATCGCGCCCGCGAGGATATCCAGCGCATAGGCGAAGGCGCCCAGCCCGGCATCGGCGATCGGAAAACCCTTGGAGACCCAGGAGGTGACCACCGCCTCGCTGCCATTGCCGGCCGGCGTTTCGCCCGGGCCGAAGAACGGATCCCAAAGACTGTCGATGTGCCCTAGCTGATAGGCAGCGAGATAGCGCGAGACGAACAGGCCGACAAAGGCGAGGCCGATTATGGGAATGCGCTGGGTGAAGAGGGAGGGCGAATAGCTCCAGCCGAGCGGGCGGTCGTCATCGGCGGCAAGGGCACGCCGGCTGATACCCGGCGTCGGCGGGATCATCACCGCGAACGCGACGATCAGCATGCCGGCCAACGTGTCGGTCGCGTAGGCTCCGGCGCTGGTGGTCCAGAACAGCAGCGGCGCGAACATCACCCAAACCCCGATCGAGGCGGTGATCCATTGCAGCCCGTGCCAGCGCCGGCGCATGCCGACGAGCGCCAGCGACAGGATGGCGAGGCCGGATACAATCTCACTGATGCCGAGCCTGCCGTCGCGCGTCTCCGGCGAGGCGATCTCATGTCCGAGCGCCGGCGGAATCGGTGCTGAAGCGGGATCGAACAGGCCGAGCGTGAAGGGCGACGCCACGAGCCACAGCCCGATCGCAACGTTGGTCAGCGGCGCCCAGAGCGTTGCGGCCCGGCGGCGTTCGGTTTCCGCCTCGACCTCGTCGTCCGAGCGCTCGAGCGGGCGCTGCAGCCGTTCGGCGGCCTGGTCGAGCTCGGGCGCGGAAGCGGCGGCCGCCGACGGTTCAAGCTTGTTCTTCTTATACCAGTCGGTAGGATCCGCCTTCAGCCGCCGGATCATTTCCGGCAAGGTAGCGGTCAGGCTGTGCCGCGGGTTCCAGCCAAGCAGGCGCCTGGCGCGGGAGATGTCGATCTCGTAGTGATCGTCGGCGTTCTCGATCATCCATGGTTTGATGTCGGACTCCTGGTCGAGAACCTTCTCCTGCATCCAGGCGCCGAGCTTCGTCACCTCTTTTGGCAGGGACAGGGTCCGCCAGGTTTCGCCATGCAGGAGCTGCCCGATCTGCTTCTGCATCTCGTCGTAGGACGGCGTCTCTTCTTCGCCGATCAGCAGTACGGTCTCGTTGGGAAGCGCGCTACGCCGGTCGACGGTGCGCACCACGGCGTCGACGAGATCGTCCAGATGCAGGTAGGGCCGGCCGGTGGTGATGTCGCCGGTGAAAAGATAGGCGGTCGGCATGCGCTCGAAAATGCGGGCGATCTGCTGGGCGATGAAGGCCGCGTGACAATCCTCGTCATAGACACCCGCCAGTCGCAGGATCGCAACCTTGATGTCGCCGTGCTCCTTCTGGATCAGCGTCTCGGTCTCGGCCTTCGATCTCGGATAGGCCCAGGCCGGATCGATCGGCGATCGCTCGTCGATCCTGGCGCCCTTTGCCGGGCTCGGCGCATGCACCAGCAGCGTGCTCGACAACACGAACTGCTCCGTCTCGAACCCCCTCAGCGCGTTCAGCAGCCGGCGCGTTCCCTCGACGGTCACCGCGCCGTATTTCGGATTATCCTCGCCGGTCGTGTCGTAATAAGCCGCGAGATGGATCACCGAGGCAACGCGGCCGCCGCTCCGCTCGCGTACCTCGGCCAGTGCCTTCGCCACGCTCGCGTCCGAGGTAAGGTCGATCTCGATCGTCTCGACGCCGGGCAAAGATCGTCGGGCAACATCAAGGCCGATGATGTCGTAGCGCTCCATCAAGCCGCGAGCGATGGCCTGGCCCAGAAACCCGCTGCTGCCTGTGATCAGGACGGTGGGACGGGTTTTGCCGGTCATGGCGAATCTCCTTGGCGATAGCCGGGTAGAAGAAGCCGAATGCTTCGGTCGCACACTCCGAACCATGTTCGTTGAGAACGGTTCCCGATGAGGTAGCACCACAGAATGGGTGCGCGCGGCGATCCGTCAGACCGACGGCCATTCGTGCCGGCGGATTGCATTTGTGCACAAGTGCAGGACTCCCATTGGTCTACCGGCCGCGAAGGGAAGCGACCAGAATGTCGATCAGCAGCTCGCCACAGCGACGATCCGGATCGCGGTCGGGATCATAGATCGTCACCTCCATCCCAATCACGCGTGGATCGTTGCACCATGTGCGAAGGGCTTCGACAGCTTCGTCGGGCAAGACACCGCCGGCCTCCGGCGTATCGACAGCCGACATGATCTCGCTGTCCAGCACGTTGACATCGAAGTGAACGAATACACCCTCGATGTCCTGCCCTGCGATCGCGTCAAGCGCTATGCGTGCCGCATCGGCGAAGCCGCGCCGCCGCACTTCAGCCAAATCCATCCGGTGAACATCGGTGTCGAAGACGGCCTTGGACGTGTAAGTCGCGGGGTCCTGCACATCGCGATAGCCAAACGCGACTACGTCGGCCTCACGGACCAAAGGAGTGTGCTCGCCGAAATCGGTCAGGAGCGTCGGGCCATGGCCGGTCACGAAGGCCAAATCCATGCCCGCGGCTCCCTTTGACGGCGAGGTATCCGGCAATTTGAAATCGGTGTGCCCATCGAAGAAGATAAGGCCGTAGCGGCCACGACGCCGTAGCGCGAGCGCAGGGCCAAGCAACACACTGCAATCGCCGCCGAGCATGAGCAGGAACCCTCCCGAGTTCAGCTCCTCGTCGACCGCTTCGGCAAGCGTCTTGGAATACTGGCGCAGGGCCTGGGCATTGCGCACGCCCGTCGCAGGATCCACCTCAGGCCGATAAGGCGGAGCCCGAACCGAGCGCAACGGACCGGCGCCTAAACGGTCGGCGAGACCAAGCGATTGAAGTGTCTCCGGCGCCTTCCACACGCCGGGCTCCGGCTCACCCTCCTGCGGCATCAGCCCAAGATTAGAGGGCGCGCCGAGCAAAGCGATATGTCTCGTCTGAGTGGTGTCTCGCGGCATTGTCGTGCTGGCAGCTGAGGTCATGATCAGAGTTCTCCGCGTTATGGGCGATACGCATCATGCTCAAGAAACAGGCTGCGCTTTCCTGACCGGTCTCCCGCTGCCCTTGCCGCCGTGTACCTCCGGTCGGTGTCACGCGTCAGGCAGCATCGCGAGCGACGAGTATTGCTCGTTCAGCGCCACCGTTTCGTCAGCGGTGATTTCGAAGTCGATGTTGTCCCGCGGATGCAGGCTCGCCTTGGGCAGCGGCGTTGTCCCGCGCTGCCGGGGCAGATCTCGATACCGGTCGCTTGGGCCATATCGGATTTCCAGGAGGCGAACTGCCGTCTTTGAACTATGCGTGGTGCGCGCGCGTTCTGGCGGCCTTCTGCGCCGCCGCCTTCCTTCCGCTGGCGCCTTTCGTCTCGGCGGCCTTCTTGGCAGCGGCCGAGCGCTCCTCAGCCGTCCGGCGCGAGGCCGCACGCTTGGCCTGCTGCGCCAGCGCCTCGTGCGACGCCGTACTCCTCGGCTCGTGCTCGAGCACCTTGGAGACGGCTTTCGACACCCGCGGGCGGCGTTTCGGCGTGCGTTGACCCTGGCCGGCCTCATAGGCGTATTCGGCGCTTTTGCGCGTGCTCTCCTTCACCTTGCCCTTTTTGGGCGGGGGCAGGTCTACGCCTGCGCGTCTTGCCTCGGAAAGCCCGATGGCGATGGCCTGCTGCGTCGAGCGCGCGCCGTGCTCGCCGCGGCGGATTTTATCGATCTCCTCGTGCACGAACTCGCCGGCCTGTGTGCTCGGCGATTTGCCCTCGCGCTTGTCCTTTCGGGCCTTCTCGATGGTTTTCTTGTCCGGCATTGTCTTTCTCCCTCATACGGGTTGCGACAGCCATTCGGGTTGCAGCTGCGCGCGGTCTTATGAGGATCATAACGCGTTGAGGACGCAAATGATCCCGGGACTGGTGATCCAAGCCCCAGCTGTCAGGACGTCGACGCCGATCTGTCCGAAATCAGATGGCGCAAGAACCATCGGCTCGCCAGGCCCGCGACTTCGTCCAGGGCGCCGGGTTCCTCGAACAGGTGCGTCGCGCCAGGGACGATGGCGAGCTCCTTCTCGCAGTGGAGCGCCGCCAGCGCCGAGCGGTTGAGCGCGATCACCTGCTTGTCCGCGCCTCCGACGACGAGCAAGGTCGGCGCCCGGACGCGCGGCAGGGCGTGCGCTGCAAGATCGGGCCGGCCACCACGCGAAACCACGGCCGCGGCCTGGTCGGGCCGCTCGGCCGCCGCCACCAGGGCGGCACCGGCGCCCGTGCTCGCGCCGAAATAGCCAAGACGCAACCCCGATGTTTCCGGCGAGGCGCCGAGCCAATCCGTGACGCCGACCAGCCGGTCGGCGAGCAGTCCGATATTGAAGCGCAACTCGGCCGTGACCTGGTCGATCCGCTCCTCTTCGGCCGTTAACAGGTCGATGAGGAAGGCGGCGAGGTTCGCCTCGTTCAGCCTTCCTGCCACGTAGCGGTTGCGCGGGCTGTGGCGGCTGCTTCCGCTGCCATGGGCAAAGAGCACAAGGCCACGAGCATCCGAGGGCAACGAAAGATTGCCCTCAAGCGTGACAGGTCCCGCGGGAACATGCACGACGTGCTCGCTATCCCGGTCCATATCCATCTCCGCTATGTCGATCTGGTGCCAGGCGCCGGACCCGCGCCCGCGCGCCCAGCCAATTCCTCTTCGGAAGCGGCGGGCTTGGGCCCGGACCTGGCGAGGAGCGCGCGGACCTCTTCATCGCTCGTCTGCGAGAAATCCACGTACCAGCGCCCGACACCCAGCAACGGCTCTGGTGTCGTCGCGCAAACGACCTCGTCGGCGTCCGCCCGCATCGCGTCGCAAGTGTCGGGGCTACCGACGGGAACGGCCGCGACAATATGGGCGGCGTGGTTTTTTCGCAGCGCCTTGATCCCGGCCCGCATGGTCGATCCGGTCGCAAGCCCGTCATCCACGAGGATAATGGTTCGTCCATTCAACTGCGGTGGGGGTCGCCCGTCCCTATAGAGGTGCTCGCGGCGCAGAAGCTCTTTTTCCTCCCTTGCAGCGACCGCGTCGATGACATGTGGCGGGATCGCGAGACCGTTGACGATTTCGTCGTTCAGGACACGTACGCCTGAGGGCGCGATCGCCCCCATGGCCAGTTCCTCGTGGCCGGGGACGCCGAGCTTGCGCACGACGAAGACGTCGAGCGGTGCCTTGAGTGCCTGCGCGACCTCGTAGCCGACCGGCACGCCGCCTCGGGGCAGCGCCAATACGATCACATCGTCGCGGCCGGCAAAGCGAACGAGTTCCCCGGCGAGTTGCCGCCCGGCCTCGCGGCGATCTGAAAAGATGATAGCCATGACCTTCAATCCGCGTGCATCTGTTTTCCCGGTGGATGTTTTTTCACCAGCCTGCGTCCACATTCCGTGGGATGGCTGCGGCACCGGTACCATTTTGGAACTCGCTCGCTGCCTGGACGTTCCAAGAATAGTTTCGATCGCGAGGTGCCGGCACCGGCACGCGCCTCAGCGCGGATCGGGAAGATCGAAGATAGTGATCCGTACATGCCTCGTCCGGCCAGCTGGCAATCTAGCGATGCGTGGCAACAGGGCCGTCTGGCGACTTGTTGCCTCAGCAATCAGGGAAAGGAATATCCCATGCAAGTTCAGGAGATCATGAGCCGTCGGACCGAACTGGTCGGCCCGAACACGACAATGAGGGATGCCGCCCGGAAAATGCGTGCCGACAATCTCGGCGCCCTTCCGGTCGGCGAGAATGACAGGCTGGTCGGCATGGTGACGGACCGCGACATCGTGATGCGCGGCGTCGCCGAGGAGCGCTCAGCCGGCAACACGACCGTTCGCGAGGTCATGTCCGAGCATGTCTATTGGTGCTTCGATGACGCCGATATCACCGATGCGGCGAAGATCATGGCCAAGCATCAGGTGCGTCGTCTTCCGGTGATCAATCACGACAAGCGCCTCGTCGGCGTCATTGCCCTGGCCGACCTCGGGCGGACCGATAAGGAAGCCGCCAAAATCGCTCTCGAAGGCGTTTCCGAGGCAACGGACGATCCCCGGCGCTAGACGCTCGCTGGGCGGTTGCCGCCGTGCTCGCCGTTCTTCTCCATCTGGGCTGAACGCCGCCTGCTCAGGCAGCCTTCAGTTTGGCAACTATCGCGCTTTCACTTCTATGCGGCGTGTCTTGTCCTTTGCAGCGGGGTTCTTCGGAAGCTCGACAGCCAAAATGCCGTTTCTGAAAGTGGCCTGCACCTTGTCGGCATCGATCTCCGCTTCCAGCGGGATGGTCCGCTGAAACCGGCCATAACTGCGTTCGCTGTAGGTGCGGCCGCCTTCGCCTTCCTTGTGCTCCGAACGCTTCTCGCCCGTAATAAAGAGGGTGTTTTCGCGCAGCTTGAGCTCAACGTCCTTCTGCTCGAGCCCCGGCAATTCGGCGGTGACCTTATAGGCTTGGTCTGTTTCATGTACGTCGACGCTCGGCCAAAGATCGCCGGCCGTAGTCGCTTCGGCCATCGGCGCGAAGAAGTCGTCGAACAGGCGGTCAATCTGCCGGTGGAATGACGTGAGCGGGTCGCGCGCGGATGGGTAGAGGCTGCGCGATGGCGTCCGGGGCGCCAACTCGTGATGTGCCATGGTTCTTCTCCTGTTTTTTGTGTCTGCATCACTCGTCGCCATGTGATCGGCGACGGCAAACAAAACTCGTCCACCCATGAGGATGTTCCGGTGCCGGCCAAGAAAGGTGGTCGAAAAACAGCGGCAAAAAAGCCGGCCCGAATTCCCTCATGACGGGACCTCCGACAACAGACGGGACCTCCGACAATAAATGCGCATCAGGACATGCGCATGGGGGAACAACGGGCAGGTACGGCTGTTTGGTCACATCACCTAGTCGGATTTGAACGGAAGGAGGATTTCGATGAATGCCACCGGACTCGACGTATTCGACAAGACACTGCAGACCACGAACATCTGGCTCGACGAGATCATGGACGAGATTGGACCGGATCGGCAGGTCGCCTGGCACGTTCTCGGAGCGGTGCTGCACGCCCTGCGCGACCGTATGCAGCCGGATCTTGCAGCCCACCTCGGCTCGCAGCTGCCGATCCTGGTGCGCGGCGCCTTCTATGACCAATATCAGCCTTCCAAAGCTCCCGAGAAGATGCGGTCGCTCGACGAGTTTCTGGCCAAGATCAAGGCGGAGCTGGAATTTACCCGCCCGGTCGATTCCAAGGATGCATTCAGGGTCGTGTCCAAGGTACTCGCCCATCACGTCGGAGAAGGACAGATGCACAAGGTCTGGGAATCCCTGCCGGGCGAGATAAGACGCGTCGCCGAAGCTCAGCAAGCGGCGTGAACGGCGCAGGCGCGGGCTTCTCGGTCGCAACCTCCTTGGGGAAATAGCAATGCCACTCACCCTTATCAGCCCGGCGTTCCGGGCAGGCGGAAGAATTCCCGAAAAATATGCGCGTGACGGCCAGAACGTCTCGCCGCCGCTGAAGTGGTCCGTGTCCCGGATGGTACCAAGAGCCTTGTTCTTGTCGTGCGGGATCCCGATGCACCAAGCGGGATTTTCGGGCACTGGGCGGTGTTCAACATCCCGCCGGATGCCGGGGGACTAGCCGAGGCCGAAGACGGCAAGCCCGGCCCGTCGGCACTCAGGCAAGGCACCAACGATTTCGGCAATGCGTATTACGATGGTCCGCAGCCGCCTGCAGGGCACGGCGTCCACCATTACCACTTCCTGCTGGCCGCGCTCGATGTGCCGAGCCTCAGCGTACCAGGACAGGCGGGCGTGCATCAGGTCTGGAAGCAAGCCCAGAAACACGCATTGGAGGAGACGGAGCTGGTCGGAACCTACGAACGGCCGGCGTGACGCGGGCCGTGTCGGTCGCCGCCTTCACAATGTAATCTGGGCAAGCGGTTTTCGGGCAGGGCCGTGGATGACCGAACCGTCGGCGGCGAAGATCGAGCCGTGGCAGGGACAATCCCAGGTGTGGTCCGCATTGTTCCAGGTTACGGTGCAGCCCTTGTGGGTGCAAATCGCCGAAACCGCCTGGAGTGCGCCTTCGGTGTCTCTCCACGCCGCAATCTTTTCGTCTCCCCTGACGATCACGCCGCCCATACCAGGCGCAATGTCGTGGGTGCTCGAGACGATCGATTGACTGCGGCCGTTCTTGTGGAAGTCCTCAGGATAGGGCCGGGCCGGATCGTAGAGTTGTTGCCATGGGCTCGGGCGGCCGCAGATCAGGTCGGCGATCATCGCGCCCACGGCCGTCCCGTTGGTGATGCCCCAGGCGTTGAAGCCCGTGGCAATGTGGAAGCCGGCGGCCTTGGCGGGATCGGGTTCGCCGGCATATGGGATCCTGTCGGCCGTATCATAGTCCTCATTGCACCAGCGCCAGGCGACGTCGCCGACCGGAAGGTTCTTTCTTGCCCAGTTTTCCAGTTCGACAAACCGCTTGGCCACGTCGCCGTCCCAGCCGGTGTTGAACTTGGGGCCGAGCGTGACCAGCAGTGGCCCTTCGGCATCACGGCCCGTGCGGATGGAATGCGTCGGGTCGTCGATGCCGATGAACATGCCGTCGACAGGGAGGGGATCGTCGATCCGAAAGGCCATGGCGGTGTGGCAGCGCGGTTGCGTCCGGTTCGCCATGCCGACGGGGCTCTTCACCGTCATGTTGGTGGCGACGACGACGTGCCCGGCATCAACGGCGCCGCCATCGGTGACGACGCGCCAGCGGCTTGCCTCGTCGATCGAGGTGGCGCGGCTGTTTTCGAAGATCCGACCGCCACGGGCCGTCACCGCTTCCGCCAGGCCAACCAGATACATCGCCGGATTGAACTGCGCCTGGTCGGGGAACCGTAGCGCGGCGGCCGTTACGAAAGGCAGCGGCGCGCGGTCGAGGATCTCGGCCTCCAGCCCGACCTGGCGCGCGGCCTCCGCCTCGGCCGCAATCTCCGCGCAGCGGCTTTCACTGCAGGTGTAGGTATAGGCGTCCTTGCTCTCGAAATCGCAGGCGATGGCGCAGTTGTTAACCCAATCGCGGATTTGGCGCGCGCCGGCGGAATTCGCATCGGCATAGGTCTGCGCCAGGTCCCGGCCAACGCTGTCGATGAGATGACGATAGATCAGCGCATGCTGCGTGGTGATCTTGGCCGTCGAGCGGCCGGTCACCTGGCCGCCTGTGCGCAGGCCTTCGAGGACGACCACCGACCGGCCCGCCTCGCAAAGCCGAAGCGCCGTCGTCAGCCCGACAATTCCAGCACCCACGACAACGGCGTCCGCACGGATCGACCCTTCGAGCTGGGGATAGTTCGTGGAGGCGGCTGCCGCCACCCAACAGCTTCCCGGTTTTCCCAAGAGAATGGCCATTTCAACCGCGCCCCTTGCGTCTCCATGCACTTCCATCGACAACCGCGCCGGCGGAGGAACGTTCCCGAGCTTGGTCGCTTTCAATCATTGTCTCGCCACCCCGGGTCAGAAAAGCGCCGGGAAGGTGCGAGGTGCAGGCCATCACCCAGGTGATCGCCTCGCGGTCGTATTCGTCGCCGGAGCGCCAGTCCTCGAAGAAGGCGTTCAGCCTATCGACACGCCCCGGCCAGATACCGGCGGCCTGCAGGCCGAGCGAAACGCCGTAATTGGTGAAGGCGAACTTGGTATCGCGCAGCCATGGCGCGCGGCTGAAATAACCGGGCGGGTCGACCCACATCGTTTCCAGGGTTCGCTGCGAACGCCTCGTCTGGGCCTCGGCCCACGGCTCGTCGGGAAAGAAATGGGCGAGCCACAGCATCATGCCGAGGCCGAGGTCCTGCTCGATGTCGAGCCTGCGCCAGTCGCGCTCCATCAGGGCACGCATCTGCGCGATCTCGGGCGCCAGTTCCTCGTCGTCGAGCATTCGGTAAGAGACGTAGCCGTCATAGGCATCCATGCTGCCGAGGCCGTAGCCGGGGTAAGGACCGCTCAAATCCTCCTGCATCTTCCAGATCACGCCGCGGCCAGGGACCACAAACGCCGGGTGAATGTCCCGCGCCAGCGCAATGCCGCGCTCGCGGTATTCCGGCCTCAGATCGCCGAGACGCGCCAAAGCAAACAGCCACATCGCCAGATAGTGGAAGTACTGGCCGTCGCGATCGGCCGCTTCGCCGATCCTCAGTCCGCGCCGGCGGCCGAGCACACGCTCGACATCCACGACCAGCCGCTCGGCCGCGTCCAGCCAGCGCTGTTCGCCAGTTTCTGTGCAAAGCGAGACGTAGAGCACGACCCCGAATGCGTCGGTCCACAGATACCGCAAGCCGTTGGGCCAGATGCCTTCGGCGCGCATCCAGTCGAGTTTTTGCAGGACATAATCGACGTCACGCAGCATCGCGCCAAGGCCCGAATCCACGGCAGACTTTGCCGATGTTCGGTTCCATGCGATTGCGGGCATACGGCATATCTGCCTCCGCTCCGGTTGGCCTTAGCCAGATACCCGAAACGATCTGATCGGCGGCAGGTTCCTTGGCCGCTTTCACCGGCGCGACCCTCACGATTCTCGCGGAGACTTTGCAGGCTGAAGGAACAGCAGAATTATGATGCGCTGCGCTGGCCACGGACCGGTATCGCAACTGACGCTGCGCCGGAGCCCTTTAAGGTCGCCTGGCTGCGGGGACGTTGGAAATCGTCGACACACCGGCCGGCGAGCGGACGCGGCTGACCATCGATCGCCAGGCCGACGATCTGGCAGCGACGGTGATCATCGACCGGCCCGGCGGGCCGGAGACGCTTCGCCTCGAAACCTGTCGGCGACAACCATCACCGCCTTGAGAGCACCGTCGCCCCTGCCGAACCGCATGAGTTCCAGGCAGGTCTGGTGCTGACCGCGAAAGATCGCGAACAGGTGCTGCCGTTCAAGATGGTCGAACCCGAAGGTCACCATCATTAGGTCGACTGGCGGATATGCGGTTCAATGACCGATCTCGCGGCCTGTGCTGGTCTGTACCTGGCGGCCTTGCTCGCCGCTACGATCCTGCCGATGCAATCGGAAGCAGTGCTGGTCGAACTCGTGCTTGCGGATTACTCGCCCTGGCTGTTCATCGGAGTCGCGAGCGTCGGCAACGTGCTTGGATCGGTGATCAACTGGCGGCTCGGGCGAGGCATCGAGCGCTTTCGGGGCCAACGGTGGTTTCCGATGAACCAAGCGCAACTGGACCGCGCGCAAGTGTGGTATCGCCGCTATGGAAAGTGGTCGCTCCTGCAGAGTTGGCTGCCGTTGTCGGTGATCCGCTAACCGTCGTCGCGGGCGTCCTGCGCGAGCCTTTTCGGGTTTTCCTTTTGCTGGTCACTGCCGCCAAGGTCGGCCGCTATCTGGTTCTTGCCGCCGTGACCCTGAGCGTGATCTAATCTCACGAAGCTTCTCGAAGCTGAGCTGGTTAGGTCGGCTGGTTCGAAGAGCCCTGTATGATGCGCGCGGACGGGAAGCGCTAGCTCTTTTTGACGGCGACCTTGTCGAGGGCTGCGCGCAGGCCTTTTGCCAGCTTCTGCGTATCGCGCGACCGGTCAACCAAGCTACGGCGCAGCGCTCCAGCCAACATCGACATTGTTAAGACATTCCTGTGGCCGCGCGCCAGGCCTGCACAACGAAGCTGTGCTGGTTCCAGATCATCAGCGCTCCACTCACAGCCATGAGCGCGACCACAAGGCCGCGGAACTGTCGTCCACTTAGGCGTTCGAGCCAGCGCTTGGCCAGCAGATTGGCAAGCGCAGCGCCCAAACCCGCGGCTGCGCCGTACATGACCGCCTGACCACCGAGCGCGCCGAGTCCGGTGAATACCGCGATCTTGACGACATCGGTCACAAACGAGTTCACCGATTTCGTGGCGACCAACGTCTCCTTCTCCGAACCGTAGTTCAGATAGAGCGAATTCAAGACGGGTCCCACCGTGCCCATCAGCGCCGACAACAGCGCGACGATCAGGCCGGCCGGGAGGAACCACCAGCGGCGGGCTCGGTAGCTCCGCTCGCGCGCGCCGCCGCGAAATTCCCAGACTGCACTGATCAGATAGATCCCTATGAGTATCTGGAGCCATTCCGCCCGACTGTTGGCGAAGAGCCAGGAGCCCGCAGCGGCACCGGCGATGGCGCCGGGCAGGTACCAACGGACCAGGCTCCAATCGATGTCGCGCCGGAAGGCCAGGGCGCGGATGGGATTGCCGATGAGCTCGGTCAAGGTGATGACCGGCGCAACAGCCGCGCTCCCTGTGATGAAAGTCACGGCGGGGATCAGCAATAGACCTCCGCCTCCGGCCGAGAGGGTGTTCAGTGTCCAGGTGAGGAACCCCGCCAACGCCAGGAGGCCTAGTCTAATCCAGTCCATCCGATCAGAACGAAGCGGACCTTTGATCGTTCCGAACGCGTTAGTTCGCAAAAGCCCGGCCCGCCCCTTGAGTCTCGTGTGCGATGGAAAGGTGATCTCAGGCGCAATGCTGGTGGCGGAGAGACGCCGTGCCAGAGAACCATTCCCGAGGCGGCGGGAAGAAGGCCGACGATCGCTCCGAGTCGGCCGAACTCCGCCGTTGGACGCGCGCGCGGACGCCCAATCTAGCTCTTTTTGACGGCGACCTTGTCGAGGGCTGCGCGCAGTCCTTTCGCCAGCTTCTGCGCATCGTCGTACGCCCAGAAATGCATGAAGAAGAGCCGCGGTTGCTCATCGAGCATGTGGCTATGCAACGCGGTGATCTCGATGCCGTTATCCAGCATGGCTTTGATAACCGGATTGACCTCCTTTGCTGTCAGCACAAAATCACCCGTGATCGCCGCCTTGCCGCCACCTGTCGATTGGAAGTTAATCGCTATTGCCGAGCCCATGGCCGCCGGCACTTCCATTCCATTTTCCTCGACCGGCTCAGCGCGCGAGATCGTGAACTGGTAGACCGCGCCATTGGCCTTACCCTTATAACCGATGGTTTGGTCGACACCGGCCGTGTCGAACTCGATCTGTGGTGCGGCTTGCGGCTGGGCGCCGCCTCCCATCGGTGTTTTGCTCAGCGCCAATCCGGCATGAAGCGCTGTGGCGAGCGTAACCGGGTCGCCCTGGCCGAAGACGTGCATGTAGAGTGTCATTGGCTCCGCGCGCAGCAAGTGGTTGTGTACCGCAGTGATCTCGATCCCGCTTTCTTCAAGCTTCTTCATGACCGGGTTCACCTCGTCCTGCGTCAGAACGATGTCGCCCATAACCATTGCCTGATCTCCCATGGGTTCGAACGCAATCCAGCCTCCAAGCGCAAATCCGGGTTTCAGGGCCACGCCGTCGAGCGAAACCTTCAGGTCCGTTCGCGGCAGCCCGACCCGGTAGACGCCATCAGGCGTCTCGGTTCCGGATTTGCCGAGCGCCTTAGCGATTGTTTGCCAATCGGGTGCCGCCGATGCCGGTTGGAGCAGCGCCGACATCGCGATCAGCATTGCTCCGGTCACGAGTTTTGCATGCATGGGATTTCTCCTTGTGATCTGCCCCCCAATTTGTCATGCGGCTGCTGGCTTCGTGGCGGGAGGGTCGGCGCCGCGCATGATCGCGGCAATGATTACGATCGCCGGGTCGCGCTCGAGCCCATTTTTGGATCGGGCTCGCCGGCATATGGAATCCTGTCGGCCGTATCATAATCCTCATTGCACCAGCGCCCCACGACGTCGCCGACCGGAAGGTTCTTTCTCGCCCATTTTTCCAGTTCGTCAAACCGCTTCGCCACGTCGCCGTCATAGGCATCCATGCTGCCGAGACGGTAGCCGGGATATGGGCTGCTCAGATCCTCCTGCATCTTCCAGATCACGCCGCGGCCAGGGACCACAAATGCCGGGTGAATGTCCCGCGCCAGCGCAATGCCGCGCTTGCGGTATTCCGGCTTCAGATCGCCGAGACGCGCCAGGGCGAACAGCCACATCGCCAGATAGTGGAAATACTGGCCGTCGCGATCGGCCGCTTCGCCGATCCTCAGTCCGCGCCGGCGGCCGAGCACACGCTCGACATCGGCCACCAGCCGCGCGGCTTCGCCCAGCCAGCGCTCTTCGCCAGTTTCCGCATAAAGCGAGACGTAGAGCACGACCCCAAAGGCATCGGTCCAGAGATAACGCCAGCCGTTGGGCCAGATGCCTTCGGCGCGCATCCAGTCGAGTTTTTGCAGGACATAGTCGACGTCACGCAGCATCGTCACGCAGCATCGCGCCAAGCCCCGAACTGGCAGAGCCGGCCCGTGTTCGGTGTCCCGCGATTGTGAGCATGCGGCATGTCTGCCTCCGCTCCGATTGGCCTTAGCCAGATACCGCGAAACGATCTGATCGGCGGCAGGTTCCTTGGCCGCTGTCACCGGCGCGACCGGGAACCCTCGACCTGATCATGAGTTTCGGATCCAGGCGCTCACAACGGGATGCGGGGGTTACCAGTCATTTTCGGAGCCTTTCGATCGAGGAGGCAAAGTTGCGACACCGCCAAATCAGAGTTGACGGAACTACTGTCTTCTTTCGCGAGGAAGGCCCGGCCGACGCTCCCGTGCTTCTGCTGCCGCACGGCTATCCCTGTTCGTCCTATCAGTTTCGAAGGCTGATGCCCGGACTGGCTGATCGCTGGCACACGTTCGCCCCGGATTTTCCTGGCTTCGGCTACAGCGCTACGCCCGACATGGCTGCATTCGGCTACGATTTCGAGACCTATGCCGGGTTTTTGGCGGCTTTCGCGGACGCGCTCGGCCTATCTCACTATGCGCTCTGGCTGCACGATTACGGCTCGCAGATCGGATTGCGCCACGCCATCGCCTATCCGGAGCGCGTTGCCGCGCTTATCATCCAAAACGGCGACATCTACGAAGACGTGCTCGGCCCGAAATACGCAGCCATCAAGGCGTATTGGAACGACAAGACGCCCGACAAGCATCGCCCGCTGGAAGAAGCGGTGAGCGAGGAGGGCTTCCGGCACGAGTTCATCGGTGAGGTTGGCGAGGCCGTGGCCGAGCGCGTGCCACCGGATCTGTGGAAACTCCATTGGCCTCTGATGGACACGCCGCCCCGTCGGCGGCTTGCGGTCGGCCTGATGGAGAAGCTGGAGGCGAACCTCAACTGGTTCCCGAAATACCAGGCTTATCTGCGCGAACGGCAACCACCGACACTGATCGTCTGGGGTCCCGAGGATGGCTATATGCCGGCCGCATCGGCCCGCGCCTACAAGCGCGACTTGCCGCAAGCAGAGCTCCATCTCCTCAATGGCGCCGGCCACTGGCTACTGGAAACCCATTTCGATGAGGCGCTTGCGTTGGTGCGCGACTTCCTCGCACGCGTTCACAGCCGAGCACCGACGCGACCGTCAGGTAACCAGTTGAAAGCGTGGTGATCCCGACAGGAATCGAACCTGTGACCTACAGATTAGGAATCTGCCGCTCTATCCTACTGAGCTACGGGACCACGCGGCCCGACACATAACCGCTTCGGGACGTTTCGCCAAGAGGCAGCTAGGCCGCTCGCTTGGGTTCGACCGCGAACGGGCTCAGGCCGAGCCAGGTCTGCATTTTGCGCGCGATGTCCTGGTCGCCCGTCAAGATGACTTTCGGCCCGGCCTTCTCGACGGTGATCAGCCCCATCCAGATTTCGGTCATGGTGTGCAGGTCGGTCGAGACGTAGAGATCGACATCGAAGCCCGGATCGTACCAGCAGAGGTCGACCTCGCCGTGCTTCTCGACGATCAGCCACCATGACCGCTTGGAGGCGGGGAGCTCCTGATACAGAAATTGTATTACTGTGCGCCCGTCGGGCAGCGGCGACGCGTTGAGATTGCGCCGCATGTCCCACATCAGCAGCGATGGATCGAGGTTCTTCAGCGACAACCGGGACTCGACCCATTTCTGGCCCCAAAAACCCATCGCCTCGACGACGGAACGCAGATCCCTGCCTGCCTCGGTCATCCGGTATTCGAAGATGCCTTTCTCGCCGCGCACCTCCTTGCGCTCGACGATCCCGGCCAGCTCGAGCTCCTTGAGGCGTTGCGACAGAAGGGTCGGCGACATTTTGGGGACGCCGCGGCGCAAATCGTTGAAACGGGTCGATCCCGCCACCAATTCGCGAAGCAGAACCATGGTCCAGCGGGTGCACAGCACCTCGGCGGCCATCGATAACGGGCAGAACTGTTTGTATCCGGACTGGGTCACGATGTTGCCTTCCCTCAAACTCCGCCGGAACCATAGGCCTTTCCCGGCGACGCGGCGAGTACAGAAACTGTACCGGCCCAGTGCGGTGGATTCGAAGTTCCTGCTTTCTGGGTGGCATCAGCATTAGGAACTTCAAATCCAAAACCACACTGGAAATCCAAGCACTTGCTGGTGTGGCTTTTGAATCCGAAATTCGCTCGCTGCGTTGCTCCAAAGTGAATGCGAATTTCGGATTCGCCACACCAGTACAGATCGCGGACTGGCTGGCGCCGGCCCTGCCATGCGACCCCTTGGCCGCTGCACGGGATACCCCTGTGCACGACCAGGAGACATGACCCATGACCGCTTACGTTATCGCAGACATCAAGGTGAGGGACCCGAAGTGGATGCCGGCCTATGCCGCGTCGGTCCACGACCTCGTTCACAAGCACGGCGGCAGATATCTGTCCCGCAGCGGCAATGTGAAGACGCTCGAAGGCAAGCCGCTCGACACCACGCTGATTGCCTTGATGGCGTTCCCGACCGAGGCCGCGGCGCGCGCCTTCACCGACGATCCTGCCTACGCGCCGTTCGTTTCGGCCCGTCAGGGCGGCAGCGACAGCCGTTTCCAGCTGATCGACAACTCCGATCTGGCCGGAACCATCCCGTATCTGCCGAAGGGATGATCTTCCCCTGCATTCGTCGCATCGGGACAGGGATCTCCCAGCAACAACAGCCACAGCGCCCACCTGCCGGACCTCCTTACCTCCGGCGGCCGGCCGGGCTGTGCTTTTCAAGAAGAATGGAATGACTATGACAATCAACTTTCGCAATAGAGTTCTCGCTGCCGCGGCGCTGCTGTCGGCCTGCACTGCGTTGGCGCAGGCGCATCAGGCAGCGCCCGCGTCCGGTCCCAATCCGCTGGCCGACAAGGTACGCGCGGCCAACAGCCGCTTCGAGAATGTGGCGGCGGCGACCGCCGAGGGCTATGCGCCAATCCCCTGCGCCAGCGGCATCACCGGCGGCGCCATGGGCATCCACTACGTCAATCCGGGCTACCTCAAGGACGACGCTGTCGATGTCGCCAAGCCGGAAGCGGTGATGTACGAGCCGATGGCCGACGGCACGCTAAAACTGATCGCTGTCGAATACATCACCTCGAAAGGCCCGGCCTCGCTCGATGGGCATCTGTTCAACTTCAACAGCGCGCCCAACCGCTATGGCCTCGGCCCGTTCTACGAGCTGCATGTCTGGGCCTGGAAGGGCAACCCGACCGGCGCGTTCGCGGACATGAACCCGAACGTGTCGTGCGAACCGACGACTGCTGCCAGCCAGTAAGCAGCCGCGCCGGGCGGCGCCACCGCCGCCGGGCCGCGCTGAGTTGCGGGGCAGCCGGCAACGGGCGCAAAGACGGCTCAGAGAGCGGAACTTTCGGGATGCCGACGCGCTTTAGTGTCCCGAGGAGAGACCGCATGAGCGCCACCAAAGAGTTCTTTGAGACCTGGCTGCAGGAGAATGTCGGCAATCTGCCGGCCGAGAGCGAGGTGAGCGTCGCTGTCCTGGCGCAGCAATTCGAGCAGGATGCCGATGCTGCCGGCTATGGCCACGAGGTTCGCGAAGACGAACTCGGCAATATCCAGGAGGCGATCGAGGCAGCCCTGACGAAGGCGAGGACAGGCGAAGAGCCGCAGGCTGCCGATGACAATGAGCTGGCGCCGGTCATGGAGGCGCTGGAGGTCGAGGATCCGAAGAGCGGACCGTAGCGGTTGCGGCTCTTCCCTTCCACGCTACATGACCGGGCATGATGGATGCCAAACACCTCACACTCGGCGTCGTGATCGGCGTGGCTATCGGCGTCGTGTTGGACAACATTGTTACGGGCATTGGTATAGGTATCGCTCTGGGCATTGCCTTCGGCCTTGCCCGGAAGTCGTCCGGCCGGAAGTGACCAGCCGAACATGTCCTGCCCAGTTTTGCCGCCCAGAGGTGCGGCGGTTGCCGCACCGCCGATGCCGAATGGCTACGCCGCCAGCGCTGTTTCCGCCAGCTTCACCCAATAGCTCATGCCGTGCGGGATGACCTCGTCGTTGAAGTCGTAGGCTGGGTTGTGCAGGCCGGCGGTATCGCCATTGCCGATGAAGATGAAGGCGCCCGGCCGCGCTTCAAGCATGTAGGAGAAATCCTCGCCGCCCATCACCGGCTGGATGGCGCGGTGCACATGGCTGTCGCCGGCGACGTCGGCCGCGATGTCGCTGGCAAAGACCGTCTCTTCCGGATGGTTGAAGGTGACGGGGTAATTGGCATTGTAATCAACCTCGATTGTCGCGCCGAAGGCAGCGCCCAGGCCTTGGCAAAGTGCGCGGATGCGCTCTTCGGCCTTCTTGGCGACTTCCTTCTTCAGCGTGCGTACGGTGCCGGCGATCTCGGCAGTCTCGGGAATGACGTTATAGGCGTCGCCGGCGTGGAATTTCGTCACCGAGACGACCACCGCCTCGACCGGATCTGTGCTGCGCGAGGCGATCGTCTGCAATGCGCCGACGAGTTGGCTGGTGATGACGATCGGATCGATGGTGCCGTGCGGCATCGCCGCGTGGCCGCCCCGGCCCTTGACGGTGATGGTGAATTCGGCGGTCGCCGCCATGATCGGGCCGGGCCTGATGGCGAACTGGCCGACCGGCAGGCCCGGCATGTTGTGCATGCCGAAAACCTTGGAGATAGCGAAGCGCTCCATCATACCGTCCTTGACCATCTCGTTGCCGCCGCCGCCGCCCTCTTCGGCCGGCTGGAAGATGACCGCGACGGAGCCTGCGAAATTGCGCGTTTCGGCGAGGTATTTGGCGGCACCCAACAACATAGCGGTGTGGCCGTCATGGCCGCAGGCGTGCATCTTGCCGGGGACGGTCGAGGCATAGGATTTGCCGGTGATCTCGTTGAGCGGCAGGGCATCCATGTCGGCGCGCAGGCCGATGGTCGAGCCTTCGCCGTGGCGGCCGCGGATGATGCCGACGACGCCGGTCTTGCCCAAACCCGTCACGATATCGTCGCAGCCGAAAGCCTTCAGCTTCTCGGTGACGAAAGCGGCGGTCTTGAAGACGTCGAAATTCAGCTCCGGCGTCTGGTGCAAATGGCGGCGCCAGCCGGCCACCTCGTCCTGCATTTCGGCGGCTCGGTTCAGGATCGGCATGATGGTTCCATTTCGCTGTTGGAGCAGGCGGTCTTGGCCTGCTGCTTTGCAATTGTGCCTGCTGCCTTGCAACCATGCACGCTGCTTTGCATTGTGCTGCTGCTTCCACATTGTGATCGGCAGCACTTTGCCATGTTGACGTCACATAGAGTAAATAGCACCGCGACTGTGGTCCGGGAACAGAGGGCCGGACCATTATCCTGGCGATCGTGTAACGAAATCTTACGGAGCCAGGTGCGACTGCGGCAAGAGGCTATTTCGGTTTTCATGATGCGCTACAGGCATTTCCTCAGACTGTTGGTGGCGGGCACGGTGGTGCTTGCGTCGCTGGCCGGGCCTGCCTTGGCCAATCCGACAATCCTGTTCGACCTGAACAGCGGCAAGATCCTGCAGCACCAGGAGGCGTTCAGGCGCTGGTACCCGGCGTCGCTGACCAAGCTGATGACCGCCTATGTGGCGTTTCGGGCGATTGCCGCGGGCGAGGTCCAGCTCGATTCGCCGGTCAAGGTAACGAAACATTCTGCCGGCGAGCCGCCGAGCAAGATGGGCTTCAAGCCGGGCTCGGTGATGCGGTTGGACAATGCGCTGAAGATGATGCTGGTCAAATCGGCCAACGATATCGCCATGGCGGTCGGCGAGAATATCGGCGGTTCGCAAGCGGCTTTCGCCGAACGCATGAATGCCGAAGCGCAGAGGCTCGGCATGAGCGGGTCCCATTTCGTCAATCCGAACGGGCTCTATTCGCCGGACCAGTATACGACAGCGCGCGATCTCGCTTTGCTGGTGATGGCGATTCGCAAGGAATTTCCGCAATATGCCCCCTGGTTCTCGATCGAAGGCCTTGCCGTCGGCAAGAAGGCGATCTCCAACTACAACCTGCTGATCGGCCGCTATCCGGGTGCCGACGGCATGAAGACGGGTTTCGTCTGCTCGTCCGGTTTCAACATGATCGGCTCGGCGACCCGCAACGGCCGCACCCTGGTCGCCGTGGTGCTCGGCGAACGATCGGCAGTCACCCGCGCCGAGGCGGCGGCGAAACTGCTCGACCAGGGTTTTGCAACCCCGGCGCCGAGCTGGCTGACGGTCGCGGCGCTGCCCGCCTATGGCGACACCATGTCGGCCAACGACATGAACGACGAAATCTGCAAGAAGAAGCCGGTCGAGGAGCAATCGGAAACCGCACCCGCCGTCGGCGACAAGGGCAAGGACGTGCCGAAATCGCCCTATCAGGAAAAGCTCGACCATGTACCGACGCTGATCGCCGTCGGCCTCGGCGGCGCCACGGGACCGAAGCCGAAGGCGATGCTCGACGCCTCCGGGCAGGAATATGCCGACGTGCCGCTGCCGACATGGCGGCCGGACCGGGCGCCGCCGGCCGGCGCCGAGCCAGTTGTGGCCGGATCCGCCACCGCCGCGCAGGTCCAGCAGCCGGCCAAGGCGCTGAACTAGCCGCATGGCCGGCTTCCCGATCCCCGTTTCGGTGCTCACCGGCTTTCTCGGTGCCGGCAAGACGACGCTGCTCAACCGGCTGCTCCGGGATCCGGCGCTCGCCGACACCGCCGTCATCATCAACGAGTTCGGCGAGGTGGCGATCGACCATCTCCTGGTCGAGCAGGCCTCCGACGGCATCATCCAGCTCTCCGACGGCTGCCTCTGCTGCACGGTGCGCGGCGAGCTGGTCGACACGCTGGCCGACCTCGTCGACCGGCTGCAGACCGGCCGCATCGACCGGCTTGCCCGCGTCATCGTCGAAACCACCGGGCTCGCCGATCCCGCCCCCGTACTGCAGTCGATCATGGCACACCCGGCCCTGGTCCAGGCCTTCCGGCTCGACGGCGTCATCACCCTGATCGATGCCGTCAACGGCAATGCGACGCTCGATGCGCATGTCGAGGCGGTGAAGCAGGTGGCCGTCGCCGATCGCATGGTGCTCAGCAAGGCCGACCTGACCACGGATGCAGGCGATGTCGAGGCGTTGCGGGCGCGGCTCAGGCAGCTCAACCCGGGCGCCGTGGTGCTCGACGTGGGCGAGGCAAGCACCGCGACCCTGTTCGATAGCGGCCTCTACAATCCGGCCACCAAATCCGTCGATGTGCAGCGTTGGCTCGGCGAACAAGCCGGCCACGACCATGACCACGGCGGGCATGACCACGGCGGGCATGATCACGACGGGCATGACCATGCCGACCATGATCACCATGACCACAGGCACGATTCCCGCGTGCGTTCGTATTCGCTGGTTCATGACGGGCCGGTGCCGTTTTCGGCAATCGAGATGTTTCTCGATCTGTTGCGCTCGGCGCATGGCGAGCGCCTTTTGCGGATGAAAGGCGTCATCGAGCTTGCAGAAGACCCGTCGCGGCCGCTGGTTATCCATGGCGTGCAGAAGATCCTGCATCCGCCGGTGCAACTGCCGGCCTGGCCGGACAGCCAGCGCGGCACCAGGCTGGTGCTGATCACGCTCGACATGCCCGAAGACTATGTCCGGCGGCTGTTCGCCGCCTTCACCAACCGGCCGTCGATCGACACGCCGGATCGCGCAGCACTGGAAAGCAACCCGCTGGCTATTGCCGGATCGTGATCTCCCCCCTTGAGGGGGAGATGTCGCCGAAGGCGACAGAGGGGGTCGCCTCGGCTGGCGCGACCCCCCTGTGGGACCAAACTTGGTGCTTCACGCGCGGCGACCCCCTCTGGCCTGCCGGCCATCTCCCCCTCAAGGGGGTGTTTGGACCGGAGACATCGCGAACAGGTGTGCGAGGACATCGCGAACAGTGCT
>NZ_JAMYRK010000020.1:0-105058 GCF_040321335.1 Mesorhizobium sp. M0437 | reverse complement strand
TGGCCGACTTTTGATTGGAATGGTGGCCGGCTTCAAATCGGAATGGTGGCCGGTCTTTGATCGGAATGGCGGCCGGCTTCACGTCGGAATCCGCAATTGTGTCGGCGCATTGCAATTCCTGCCGGATGGTGTCGAGCCAGGCCCCGCCGGTATTGTCAACGGCAAACCCGTTGACGATACCGAGATTGCTCGTCTTCTCCTCGATCTGGCATCGGCTCCCCTTGGGCTTGGCGAGGACGAGGACTTCCGGATCTCGATCGCTGGCGCTCAGGAAAAGACTGCGCTCTTGTTCTGGAAAGGACGTTGGTACAAGCCGCTGGCGACGACTGCCACGACGCACATCCTCAAACCACAGATTGGACGGTTGCCAAATGGCATCGATCTTTCCTTCAGCGTCGAGAACGAATTTTTCTGCCTCAAGCTGACAACCGCCCTAGGGCTCCCGAGCGCCGTCGTCGCAATCGAGGAGTTCGAAGGCAATCGCGTGCTCGCGGTCGAGCGGTTCGATCGCCGATGGACTAGTGACAATCGTCTCCTGCGTTTGCCCCAGGAAGACTGCTGCCAGGCCCTTTCTGTGCCGCCGTCACTGAAATACGAATCCGACGGCGGGCCTGGCGTTCCGGCTATCCTCAATTTGATGAAGGGAAGCGACCAACCGGAGGTAGACCAGGCTGCGGTTTTAAAGGCCGTGGTTGCCTTTTGGCTTCTCGGCGCCACAGATGGGCACGCCAAGAATTTTAGCGTCTTTCTTTCCCCCGGCGGCCGGTTCCGCATAACGCCGCTCTATGATGTGATTTCAGCGCAGCCCAGCCTTGATGCGGGACAGATCAAGCGCAACAAAATGAAACTGGCGATGGCTATTGGTGACACACGCCACTACCTCGTCGACAGCGTCATGCCACGCCATTTTATCCAGACCGCCGCCAAAGCAGGGATCGGTCCGAAACCCGTCAAGGCGATTTTTGATGAGCTGCGCCAACAGGCGCTAGCGGCGGTCGAACTGGTTTCTGCATCGCTCCCAAAGGATTTTCCTGCGGAAGTCGCTGATGCCATCGGCAATGGGGTCAGGGCTCGTGTACGCAGACTGGAAGAGGCGTGATGCTGAAAGTAGAGACGCAACGAGACTGATGTCGCCATTGCGACAACGCTCAAATGGTCTTCTTCAGCAGCAGCAGCATCCAGGCGGCCACGGCCGCCGCTGCGTCGTCCAGATGATGCCGAACCCACCCCTTACCTTCTCATGCGCGATAGGATGGGCCAAGGTTTGACCACGTCAAAAAAACCGGAAAGCAAGGAACCTGCCGACCACCAGAGCAGCTCGAGCGGCAGCATGGAAAGTGTGACGCGGCGCTACCCGATCCTAGCCAGTGCCTTTCCGGGATAGGATCAACTCACGGATTTGCCAGCCTGTAACTTTCTTACGAGGCCGATCAACTGATCCAGATCAGCGCGTGGAAGCGCAAGTATCTCGGGCGGGGGTTTGTGATATTCCTTCATCAATTCCTTGATGGTTGCGGCACCTTTGGGTGTGAGCTTGACAAGCTTCACACGGCGATCGCCTGGCGACGGAATCCGTTCGGCGAGCCCCGCCTGCTCAAGCCGGTCGACCAGCCAGGTCGCCGTCGATGGATCGCACTGCCATTGAGCAGCCAATGCGCCGATCGGCTTGCCCGCATCTTTGTCGAGCGTGAAGAGGGCGCGGGAGTCGTTGGGCGTCAGGCCCAATTTCTGCTGGATCGCCAACCGGTCCGGCGCGGACCGCATCAGGAAATCAAACATCAGGCGCCATGCCTCGGTGGCGTGCTGCAAGCGATCTTGGCTCGGTCTCATTCCACGCTCCTTCGTGTCTTGACACATACTTGGACCAATCATATGATTTGATCAATCAAAATGTTTTTGTGGTCAAAGCAATGAGAGGAGATCCGAGATGACCAATACCACGGTTCTCGTCGTCGGAGGCGGCCTGAACGGTCTGACGGCGGCCGCCCTTTTGGCTCACAACGACATTGCGTGTGTCCTCGTCGAGCGTCATCCCGACACGTCAATCCAGTACAAGTTTGCCGGCATCTCCCCGCGCAGCATGGAGATATTCCGAAGCCTCGGCCTCGAGGAGGAGATTCGTACAAATCGGACGGGGGACCAGCAGGCAGGCGCTATTGCGCGCGCCAGGAATCTCGCCGATCCGCAGATTCAATGGGGCGGACCGGCGTGGCCGGATGCAAGTGCCCTCAGCCCCACGCAACCAGCGACGTGTGATCAGCACGTCCTGGAACCGATTCTGCGCCGCTACGCCGAGCGGAACGGTGCAGACGTGCGTTTCAGCACGGAGCTGGTGACTTTCGATCAGGACGAGACCGTCGTCCGCGCGGAAATTCGCGATATCGCGACCTGCGCAAAGGAGGTCATCTCGGCCGACTATCTGATCGTCGCGGACGGTGCGAACGGTTCCCTGCGAGAGAGGCTGGAGATCAGCCGCAGCGGGGCAGGCGGCCTTCAGCACTGGATGAATGTCGTCTTTGACACGGACATGCCTCCGACGATAGGCGGCAAGCGCTTCACGTCGTGCTTCGTGACGGACCTCAACGGGACCTTCACGCCCAGACAGGGTGGACGATGGCTTCTGGCGCTCCAGTACTTTCCCGAAAAGGGCGAGAAACCACAGGATTTTGATGAAGCCAAGTGCAGGGAACTGATCATACGAGGTGCGGGCCGGCCGGACATCACGACGAGGCTTGTCGATGCGCGCTCCTGGGAAGTGGCCGCCCTCACAGCGCGCCAATTCCGCCGAGGCCGCGCGTTTCTTGTGGGGGATGCCGCACATGTGATGCCCCCAACAGGCGCTTTCGGTGGCAATTCAGGTGTCCACGACGCCCATAACCTTGCCTGGAAGCTTGCGATGGTAGCACGCGGGCATGCCGATCCCTCGTTGCTGGATAGCTATGACATGGAGCGCCGGCCGGTCATCGAGGCTACGTTGGCGCAAGCGCTCGCCCGCCTACAGAAATGGTTCGACGATCCGTCGAAGCGGTTGCCTCCTCCTGTTGCGATCGTCGAGGATTACGACGTGGTATTTGGCCAACGCTACGCTGCAGGCATCGTGGCTCTGGAATCCACACCGGACGATCACCCATTCCAAAAATCCACGGAGCTGTCGGGCCGCCCCGGCACGCGTTTGCCGCATTTCGCGGTCGGGCGTGCCGGCCAGCGGATTTCGAGTCTCGATTTGTGCGACCGCGATCTTCTTCTCCTCTGCGCCGACGAAGCATGGTGTCAGGCCGCTGACTCCGTAAGCCAGCGCCTCGGGATGCCGCTGACGTGCCACTCGTTGGGTGCGAATGGGGATCTGCTTGACTTGGACCATCGGTGGCCTTCCGTGCTCGGGGTTAAAAGCGGCGGTTCCGCCTTGGTCAGACCGGACGGATTTGTCGCGTGGCGGTCAACGCACGGTGTGCCTGATCCTGTACAGGTGCTGATCGAAACACTTGATGGGCTCGGTTTCCGCACGGAGGCGCACGAACATCATCGGTGAGCGGCGGCGAGTGCGGATGCCTCCCGCCTTCGGGCATGACTTCCTTGCCGATGCCATCACTGGGAATGACAACGATGCCAGGCGCTTGCTCCTTTCCTACTCGTTGTCGCCGAGTAGGGCCGCGCACACCGCTTCGGTGACCTTATCGGTGGTGGCACTTCCGCCGAGATCGGGCGTGTGCAGTGAGGCGTCCGCCGTCACGCGCTCGATGGCGCGCATCAGGCGCGCCGCGGCAGCCGGCTCGCCAAGATGCTCCAGCATCATCACCGCCGACCAGAACGTGCCGACCGGATTGGCGATGCCCTTGCCGGTGATGTCGAAGGCCGAGCCGTGGATCGGCTCGAACATCGACGGAAACCGCCGCGCGGGGTTGAGGTTCGCAGTCGGCGCAATGCCGATCGATCCGGCAAGTGCGGCCGCAAGATCCGACAGGATATCGGCGTGAAGATTGGTCGCGACGATTGTGTCGAGCGAGCGCGGATTGAGCGTCATGCGCACTGTCATCGCGTCGACCAGCATTTTGTCCCATGCGACATCAGGAAAATCGGCCGCGACCTCACGGGCGATGTCGTCCCAGAGCACCATGCCGTGACGCTGGGCGTTCGACTTGGTGACCACGGTCAACAGCTTTCGCGGCCGCGACCGCGCCATCTCGAAGGCGAAGCGCATGATGCGCGTCACGCCGGCGCGGGTGAAGATCGAGACCTCGGTCGCGATTTCCTCAGGCAGGCCGAGATGCGAGCGCCCGCCCTGGCCGGCGTATTCGCCTTCCGAATTCTCCCGAACGATGACCCAGTCGAGATCCCCTGCCGTGACGCCGCGAAGCGGGCTCTCGATACCGGGCAGGATGCGGGTCGGGCGGACATTGGCGTACTGGTCGAAGGGCTGGCAGATCGCGAGCCGCAACCCCCAAAGCGTCAGATGGTCGGGCACGTCTGGCGCGCCGACAGCGCCGAAATAGATCGCATCGAAGGCCTTCAGCCGCTCGGTGCCGTCCTTGGGCATCATCACGCCGTTGAACTTGTAGTAGTCCGAGCCCCAGTCGAAATGCTGCACCTCGAGACTGAAACCGCCGTCGCGCGTGGCGCAGGCGGCCAGCGCACGAAGGCCGGCCGCTACGACTTCCTTGCCGATCCCATCGCCTGGAATGGCCGCGATCCTATAGCTTCGCATTAGTCCAGTCCTCCCCTTGTGGCGCTAAACTAGCATGGACCATCGTGCTGGCCTTTGGCCGTGAGGCCGAATGCCGCCATTACGGCAAATGGTCAATCAATCCGTTCAGCAGGAGCAGCAGCACCCCGGCGGCCACAGCCGCAGCCGCATCGTCCACCATGATACCGGCCCCACCCCTTACCTTGTCATGTGCGATACGGATGGGCCAAGGCTTGACGACGTCGAAAAACCGGAAAGCAAGGAAACCTGCTGCCCACCAGAGCGGATCGAGGGGCAGCATGGAAAGGGTTAGGGCCGCGCCGAAGGTCTCATCAATGACGACGATCTGCGGATCCTCCGTCCCGGTACGGGAGATAACATACGATGACGCCCATACGCCGACGGCGAACAGGGCCACGTAGGCAAGCACCGTCAGCCAAGGTGATGCGGGTATCAGAGCCGCGGCAACAGCCACTCCAACCATTGCGCCGGCCGTGCCCGGCCATATTGGAGATAATCCCGCGCCGACAGAGGTCGCGAGCAGGTAGGCGAACTTGGGTGGAAACTTATGCATCGATTTTCGGCCGGCTTCCCACGGATCGCAAGCGATCATAGTCACATCGTTCGGGTGCTGCCGCCAGACTGCTGTTCGATTTGCACCACCTCACAAGGGCATCGCCCAAACCGTGAAAATGCTGTCGGGCAGCTGTCGCAGCGACTGGAAGTTCTGTTTCGCCGCCAGCTCGGCGAGTACCTTAATCCGCCGGCCCCATTCGCCAAACGAGATCATTTTTGCGGCAAGTTGAGAACGTTGCTGAGCCCGGTCTCGGCCCGCATTGGCCAACCGAAACGGTGGCGACGGTGGAACAAACCCGCAAATTGCTGGTAAAGCTCCGTCAACCGACATCATCAGAGGAGCCGCCATGATCGCCGGTCTCATGAAAAGTCGCATCGACCCGCTATGGGAGCAGGCCGCCTCTCCGCTGATCGGGATCGGCATGACGCCGAACCAGGTTACGGCCAGCGGGCTGGTGCTCGTGGCTTTGTCTTCGGCCGCCTACGCGTTTCATCATTCAAGTCTTGCCTTTGGCCTTTGCCTGGCGTTTGCCTTCAGCTTCGATGCGCTGGACGGTGCGGTCGCCCGCCGGACAAATATGAGCACCAAGGCCGGTGGCTATTTCGACGCCGTCGTCGACCGCTATCAGGAATTGGCCGTCTTTGCGGCTATCGGCTGGGTTGCCGATCTGTGGGCGATCGCAATGTTCGCATTCGCGGGCGGGATCCTCACCAGTTACGCCAAGGCGCGGACGGCGCTGGAAATCCCTGTGAAAAACCACGGTTGGCCGGATTTCTTCGAGCGGATGGAACGTCTGGTGTTCATTTGCGTGCTGCTCGCCGCCGACGGAGTCGCGACCGCGATGGGCGCGGCTTCGCCCTGGATTCTGGCGGGCGGGTTCGCGCTGTACGCAGTGCTGGCCAACGCCACAGCCCTGCAACGGATCAGTCGCGCATTTGCGATGCTGAAACGAGCCGACGGGAAGCAGCCGTGAGACTACGGGGATGCTTGCACTTGGCCTCACCTGAGGCTATGCAATGCTTCACATGAATGGAGAGCGGCGATGTTGGCATTTGGAAATATAGCCGATGTGCTGGGGCTGCCGCCCAAGGAGACGGCTGCACGGTCGCCATTCGGGCTGATGGCTCGAATCGAAGACGGATTGCCGTTGGGGTGCGCTTGAACGCGTCTCACAATTGCTGGCACCGGCCGATACGCAATTCAAATATCGCCTCGTCCCAAAGGCAACTTATGAGCGCCGCAAGAGAGGTGCTCTCCGACTCTCTTCGGAAGAGGGCATGCGGGTGGCGCGGGTGGCGCGCCTATGGAACCTGGCCATCGACGTTTGGCAGATCGAAGGTGAGGCTCGTGACTTTCTGTTTCGGTCTCATCCCATGCTGGAAGACCGACGCCCGATCGACGTGGTCATTCAAAGCGAGATCGGCGCCGAACTGGTGCTCGATATCCTTGCAGGCCTGAAGTACGGCACCGCTGCTTGACGGCACAGATACTCGATCGCATGCTGCAGTGCTTCAGGATCGGCGATCCAGCCGGCACATATCCGATCTTCGACGCGACGGGCTCGACGATAGCGCCTGGCCGCTGGAACACGCCCGGCAGCCCGTTGATCTACACCAGCGAGCATTATTCAACGGCCTTGCTGGAAAAGCTGGTGCACGGCAGCGGCAGACTGCCGCCCAACCAGCCTTACGTCCAGATCATGCTTCCGCGCGGGCTGAGCTACGAAATCTTTTCTCAGCCGTCGTTGCCCGGATGGGATATGATGCCGGCAACGGTGAGCAAGGAATTCGGTGAGACATGGTGTGTCGAGCGCCGCAGCGCGATCCTGATCGTGCCAAGCGTCGTGGCTCGCCCCGACAACAACGTGTTGATCAATCCGGCACATCCGGAGTTTTCCCTGATCACGGCCAGCCTGCATCAACCCGTATACTGGGATAGCCGCCTGTTTGGCTCCTGAGCCGGGCAGAGAGGCAGGTTCCTACTTAATACAACCCGTCAGCGCCAACTCAAGCCTGGAGCGACATGGGTCAGGATCGCCTCGATGGCATGGACATTGTACTCGACGCCGAGCTGGTTGGGGACGGTAAGCAGCAGCGTATCGGCCTCGGCGATGGCTTCGTCGCCCTTTAGCTGCTCGATCAGGACGTCCGGTTCGGCGGCATAGGAGCGGCCGAACACCGCGCGTCTGTCTGCCTCGATGTAACCGAAATGATCTCCGCTCTGGTTGCCGCCGAAATAGGCTCGGTCGCGATCGTCGACCAGCGCAAAAATGCTCCGGCTCACCGACACCCGCGGCTCGCGCGTGTGTCCGGCCGCCTTCCAGGCCTCACGAAAAGCCCGGATCTGTTCGGCCTGCTGGACGTGAAACGGCTTTCCGCCTTCATCGAATTTGAGCGTGGAGCTCTGCAGGTTCATCCCCAGTTTCGCCGCCCATTCGGCGGTGGCGTTTGTGGCGGCGCCCCACCAGATGCGCTCGCGCAGGCCCTCCGAGTGCGGCTCGACGCGAAGCAGGCCAGGCGGGTTGGGAAACATCGGCCGCGGGTTGGGCTGCGCAAAGCCTTTGCCCAGCAACACTTCGAGCAGCACTCCGGTGTGTCTACGGGCCATGTCGGCATCGCTCTCGCCCTCTTGCGGGGCGTAGCCGAAGTAGCGCCATCCCTCGATCACCTGCTCCGGCGAGCCTCGGCTGATGCCCAGCTGCAGACGCCCTCCGGCGATTAGGTCGGCGGCGCCGGCGTCCTCGGCCATGTAGAGCGGGTTCTCATAGCGCATGTCGATCACCGCCGTGCCGATCTCGATTCGGCTGGTCTTCGCCCCAACCGCCGCCAGCAGCGGGAAGGGCGAGGCGAGCTGGCGGGCGAAGTGATGCACGCGGAAATACGCGCCGTCCGCACCCAGCTCCTCGGCCGCGACGGCCAGGTCGATGGACTGCAAAAGCGCGTCGGCTGCCGTTCGTGTCTGCGATTGCGGCGAGGGCGTCCAATGCCCGAACGAGAGGAAACCAATCTTCTTCATGAGAACCAGCCTAAAGGGGAGCCAGGTGCAGACTATGCTGCGGCGCGCAGCAAAGCATCGCAAAATCGGTGCCGATGACCGCCTGCCTTGACGCGCAAAACTTGAATCGGCGGTTGTTGATCAACGATGGCCGACCGTGCCGAGCTGCCGTCGGACGCCAGCCTAGGAAGGTGCCGCGAACGCGAGCAATATCGCGATGAGGATCAACAGCGGTCCTATCCATTTGAAGCGAGTCCCAAAGTTGGTCCACCATGCTTGCTGCTGGCCGGGGCGAGCTTGGAACGGGTCCGCGAGAAATCCGAAGCCGACGCCAGCCATCCACAACCCGGCGCAGAACATGATGAACTCGTCGATGTATTCCGCGACCATGCTTCGAAGCTTTCGAATTTATGCCGCCGCTACATGCGCCGAATTCGAGCCGATATAGTTTCGGATCGTTTCGATGATCCGGTCCTGGTCAGCCTCGCTCAGATAGGGATGCATTGGCAGGCACAGGATGCGCTTCGGCAGCTCTTCCGAAACGGCAAGGCCGGTCGGCGTGCGCGGATAATCGCGATAGGCAATCTGGCTGTGCAGCGGTTTCACATAGTAGATGACCGACGGAATGCCCTTTTCACCGAGATGTGCCTTGAGCCCGTCCCGTTTCGGCGTTTCGATGGCGTATTGCGCCCAGGCCGAGCGGCCGCCGCCCAGATTGCGCGCCGCCTTGACGATATCGCCGAGACCTTCGGCATAGCGATTGGCGACCGCTTGCCGCGCCACCATCTCGTCCTCGAGGATGGCCAGCTTCTCTATCAGGATCGCCGCCTGAAGCGTGTCGAGCCGTGAATTGATGCCGACGCGGACATTGTCGTATTGCGTTTCGCCTTTTCCGTGAAAGGCGAACGAGCGCAGCTGTTCGGCCAGCGCATTGTCATTGGTGAACATCGCACCGCCGTCGCCATAGCAGCCGAGCGGCTTTGCCGGATAGAAGCTGGTCGAGCCGACGGTGCCGAACGAGCCGCACATCTTGCCGTCAGCCGAGCCGCCGGTCGCCTGCGCCGCATCCTCGATTACCATCAGGCCTTCGCGGTTGGCGATGGCCATGATCGCCCCGTAATCGGCGGCGAGGCCGAACAGGTCGACGGGAATGATTGCCTTCGGCCTCAGCCGGCCCTCCGCCTTGATCATGGCAATTGCCGCCTCGAGGCTGGCGATGTCGATATTGTAGTTGTCGGCATCGACATCGACGAACACCGGTTCGGCCTTGGTCAGCGCCACCACTTCGGCCGTGGCGGCGAAGGTGAAGCTCGGCACGAACACCGCGTCGCCCGGGCCGATGCCGGCGGCAAACAGCGGCAGCAGCAGCGCATCGGTGCCGTTGGCGCAAGCGACCACGTGTTTGGTGCCGATATAGGCGGCGAGCTTGTTTTCGAATTCGGTGACCTGCGGTCCGAGAATATAGCGGCCTTCGTCGACAACCCGGTCGATTGCCGCTTTCAGCCTGTCGCGGATGCGTTCGCGCTGCGCGCCAAGATCGATGAACTGCATGTCGGCCTCAAACGGTTTTAGTCAGATAACCGGCCGCTGGTAGCAGACTTGGTACGGCCGAGAAAGCCGCAGGGCAAAAACCTGAATTGCTCAAGTGTCGCAGCCTGTTACCTCTGATTTCCGATCTGCCCTCTTAAACGCGGGGAAATCCGGGCTTCGGCCGGCCTGATACAGGCTTCGCATCCCGCCCGCCAGGCTGGACGAAACATAAAGTGATCGTCGGTGAGCAGTCCATGGGCTGCGCACCAGCCGGTCAAGCGATTTCATGCCGCCATGGCGGGTTGGCGCCGGCCCGCGATACCGTCACCGCCGCCGCCTTGGCACCGAGCGTCAGCGCCTTGTGGATGGCGTCTTCCGGCAAACTGGCGATTGCCGTCTTCGACAGCAGACCCTGTTCGTGCAAGGAGGCAAGAATGCCGGCATTGAATGTGTCGCCGGCGCCGACCGTATCGACCACCTCGACCTTGTCCGGCACGACGGTGACCCGGTGCTGGCTGCTGTAACCGACCGCGCCTTCGCTGCCGTGGGTGACCACGATCAGCTTTGGGCCGCGATCCAGCCAGTTACGGACGACGTCTTCATGCGAGCCGGCTTCGCCGAACCAGTTCAAATCCTCGTCCGACAGTTTCACGATGTCGGCCATCGCCATCATGCCGCGGATGCGCCTGAGGTGCTTGGCCTTGTCGGGAATGAAGTTTGGCCGGATGTTGGGGTCGAGCATCATCACGCGGCGCTCATGTTCGCGCCGCATGAACTCCTCATAGGCCGATCCGGCCGGCTCCGAGATCAGGCTGATGGCGCCGAACAGCATGGCCTCGATCTCGCTGCCGAGTTCCGGCAGGTCCTCGATGGTCAGCATGCGCCCGGCGGTGTTCTCGTCATAGAATGTGTAGGTCGCTTGGCCGTTGGTGAGCCGCACGAAGGCGAGCGTGGTCGGCCGCGGCGAAGTGTGCGCATAGGTCGAGCTGACCTTGCTGGCCCCCAGCGCCTCCCTGAACTGCCCGCCGAACAGATCCGACGACAGGCCGGAGAAAAAGGCAGCGGGCGCGCCGAGCCGGCCTAGCGCAATGGCCGAGTTGAAGACGGCACCGCCGACATAGGGGGCAAAGGCCGGCTCGCCCTCCGTCGTGGTCCGCGGCAGCATGTCGATCAGGGCTTCGCCGCAGCAGAGGATCATGAAGTCTTGCTTTCCGGCGGATAGATCACGCCCTTGCGAATGATGATGTTGGCGTAGAGCCGCGGCTCGCTCGTCGCGACGATCGCGTGCGCGGCCTTGACCCGTGCATAGAAGTCGGCACCGGCAAGCGCAACCACCTTGCGGCCCGGCGCACGCCTGGCGCAGATCGCTTCCATCTCATGGTGAACCGGATCGCCGAGCAGGGGATCGCCTTTGGCCGAGGCGCGAAACAGCGCCTGCGGCACGGCGTCGTCGACCGGCAATACGCTCAATACCGCATCGAGCACGGGGACGAGATGATGACCGTCGGCGCGGACCAGCCGCTGTGCCTGCTGCTCGGCCGGGTAGTTGCCGTCGACCAAGGCGATCTCGTCGCCATGGCCCATGGCGCGCAATATCGCCAGAAGCTCGGGGCCGAGCAGCGCCGGGATGCCGATCAGCATGCTCAGAAGCTCCGGGAAATCGTGGTCGAGCCGATGAGGAAGCGCTCCGACAGCGGCAGGCTGGCGCCACCCAGCGCCCGCGCATGGATGCCGACGGTTCCCTCGCGAACGGCCGGCAGCCTCAGGCCTTCGCCGTCGATCCGGCCGATGGCCTGGATAACGGCATCGACAAGCCGCCTGCGCACGGCAAGCGGCATCCATCCGTCGATCACCGCGGCATCGAAGTCAATGACGGAGGAGGCCGAAACGATGGCATAGGCAAGCGCCTGCGAGGCGCTGGCGATCCACTCGTCAAGCTCGGCGCCGATCTCGCCCCAGTCCCCCGGTGATGTCCACAGATGCGAGGCCTCGATGCCGCGCGCGTTGAGCGCCTTTTCCAGCATGGCGATCGACGCCACGTCGATCAACTGCGTCGGCTTGCCGTCCGGCCCTGGCACCGGCATCGAGCCCAGCGCGCCGGCATTGCCGGTTGGGCCACCAAACAACCGGCCGTTCAGCACGATGCCGCCGCCGGCAAAGGCACCGATATAGAAATAGACGAAATCGCGTGCCGCACCCGCCGCGTGGCCGAACACGAGCTCGGCGCCGCAGGCCGAGGTGGCGTCGTTCTGCAGATAGACTGGAAATTCGCATTGCGCCTGGATATCGGCGCGGATGTCGCGATGGCGCCATTCGTCCATGATTTCACGCGGCGCGCCGGCGGTGTCGGCCCAGTTCCACAATTCGAACGGCATGGCGATGCCAAGCCCGGCAATGCGTTTATCCTGCGCCGGGGTGAGTTCGCCGCGCATCTTCTTCATGCCGCTTGTGACGAATTCCACCGTTTCGCGCGGCGCCGGATAGCGGTAGGAATGCTGCAGCATCGAGCGCACACTGCCGAGGAAATCGATCAGCACCAATTCGGCGCTGCGGCGGCCGATCTTCAGGCCGATGAAATAGGCGCCGTCGGGATTGAGCGCCATGGGTATCGAGGGCTGGCCGATCTTGCCGCGCAACGGCGCCTGGCGGACGAGCAGGTCGTCCTCCTCCAGCTCGCGCATGATGACCGACACTGTCTGCGCCGAAAGGCCGGTCATACGTGCGATGTCGGATTTGGCCAGGCTGCCGTGCTGGCGCACCAGCGACAGCACCAGCCGCTCATTGTGGTCCCGCATGCCGCTTTGATTGGTGCCGCGGTGCAGGCGGCTTTCGGCCGCATCGGGCGAGCCGTGCCTCGTAATGCCGGTCTCCACCCTGTTCCTCCCGTCGTTTCCCCTCAATGCTTTTGGTCTAGAGTGAGTGAACAATCCTGCGTTGTCAATAATAAATAAGAGTGATTTAATTATTGACAGTGCTGCCGGACTGGTGTCTCTTGAGGTCGGCGCCGACACTGGGAGATTTCGTCGGACGCGCTGCAGATGCCGGTTGGCCGGCATCCTAAATGGTTCCATGGGAGGAAAATCGTGACCACGTCAAAACTGTTGAAATCCACCGTGTTTGCCGCGGCCGGACTGAGCCTGATGGCCTTTGCGTCGACGGCATCGGCCGCCGGGGTCGGCGCCTGCTTGATCACCAAGACCGACACCAATCCCTTCTTCGTCAAGATGAAGGAAGGTGCGGCGGCCAAGGCCAAGGAGCTTGGCGTCGATCTCAAGACTTACGCCGGCAAGATCGACGGCGACAGCGAGAGCCAGGTGGCTGCAATCGAGAGCTGTATCGCCGACGGGGCCAAGGGTATCCTCATCACCGCGTCCGACACCAAGGGTATCGTGCCGACCGTGAAGAAAGCGCGGGACGCCGGGCTGTTGGTGATCGCGCTCGACACCCCGCTTGATCCGATCGATGCGGCTGACGCGACCTTCGCGACCGACAATCTGGAAGCCGGCAAGCTGATCGGCGCATGGGCCGCCGCGACGCTTGGCGATAAGGCCAAGGATGCCAAGATCGGCTTCCTCGACCTGACGCCGTCGCAGCCCACGGTGGATGTGCTGCGCGACCAGGGTTTCATGATGGGCTACGGCATAGACGTGAAGGACCCCAACAAGATCGGCGACGAGGACGATCCGCGCATCGTTGGCCACGACGTGACGAACGGCAATGAAGAGGGTGGTCGCAAGGCGATGGAGAACCTTCTGCAGAAGGATAACACCATCAACGTCATCCACACCATCAACGAGCCCGCAGCTGTCGGCGCCTACCAGGCGCTGAAGGCCGTCGGTCTCGAAAGCCAGGTGCTGATCGTCTCGGTCGACGGTGGCTGCCCCGGCGTGAAATCGGTGACCGAAGGCGTGATCGGCGCTACCTCGCAGCAATATCCGCTGCAAATGGCGGCGCTCGGCATCGAGGCGATCGCCACTTTCGCCAAGGACGGGACGAAGCCGAAGCCGACCGAAGGCAAGAACTTCTTCGATACCGGCGTCAATCTTGTCACCGACAAGCCCGCCAACGGTGTGAAGTCCATCGACACCAAGGAAGGCCTCGCCAAGTGCTGGGGTTGAGCCTGGCCTGACCGGCAACAGATCGCGATCGGCCGGGGCTTGATCCCCGGCCGCTCCGGGTGGACGATGTGCCGATCTAAACGCAAATAGTGCCGGCGGCAGACCGGAAGGCGTGGATGGCGTTGGCGGTTGGCCGAAGCCCAGGGGAGGAAACATGGCTCAAGCACAAGAATTCGAAAAAGTTCTATCGAGCAGCGACACAAGCGTCGCCGCGTTCGACGACCATAAATCGGCCGTCAAGCGTGCCCAGCATTTCCTGCATTCCACGCCGGCAGCGGTGCCGCTTATCGTGTTGGTTCTGGCTATCATTATTTTTGGTATCACCATCGGCGGGCGTTTTTTTTCATCCTATACGCTGACGCTGATCCTTCAGCAGATCGCCATTGTCGGCATTCTGGGCGCCGCACAGACGCTGGTGATCCTGACTGCCGGCATCGACCTGTCGATTGGCGTGATCATGGTGATTTCGGCTGTGATCATGGGCAATTGCGCGGTCAGCTACGGTATGCCGGCCGTGCTCGCGGTGGCGATCGGGCTTCTCGCCGGTGGCGCGTGCGGCCTGCTCAACGGTGTGCTGGTCGCCTACATGAAGCTGCCGCCCTTCATCGTGACGCTCGGCACCTGGAACATTGTCATGGCCACCAACTTCATCTATTCGGCCAATGAGACGATCCGCGACACCGACGTCGACGTCCAGGCGCCTCTGCTGCACCTGTTTGCCCTGAGCTTTAAGGTCGGCACGGCGGTGCTGACGCTTGGCGTCATTGCCATGGTCGTTCTCGTGTTGGTCCTCTGGTACGTGCTCAACCACACCGCATGGGGCCGCCATGTCTACGCGGTCGGCGACGATCAGGAGGCTGCGAAACTGTCGGGCATCCAGACGAAGAAGGTGCTGATGACCGTCTATGCCCTTGCCGGGCTGATCGCCGCCTTCGCAGCCTGGGTCTCCATCGGCCGCAATGGCTCGATCTCTCCTTCCGCCGCTGTCACCGACTACAATCTTCAGGCCATCACCGCGACGGTGATCGGCGGTATTTCTCTGTTCGGCGGGCGCGGCTCGATCCTCGGCACGCTGTTCGGCGCCATGATCGTCGGCGTCGTCTCGATGGGCCTCAACATGCTGGGCGCCGATCCGCAGTGGAAGGTGCTGCTCACCGGCGTGCTGATCATCGGCGCCGTGGCGATCGATCAATGGATCAGAAAGGTTTCGGCATAGCCATGACCCAGGAACCCATCCTCATCGCGCGCGGTCTGGTCAAGCGCTATGGCCGCGTCACCGCCCTCGACAACGCCGATTTCGACCTCTATCCGGGCGAAATCCTTGCCGTCATTGGCGACAACGGCGCCGGCAAGTCGTCGCTTATCAAGGCGATTTCCGGCGCGGTCGTGCCCGACGAAGGTGAGATACGACTTGAAGGCAAGCCCGTTGCGTTCAAGTCGCCGATGGAGGCACGGGAGGCCGGCATCGAAACAGTCTATCAGAACCTAGCTCTGTCGCCGGCGCTGTCCATCGCCGACAACATGTTCCTCGGCCGGGAGATCCGCAAGCCGGGGTTCCTCGGCGAATGGCTGCGCATGCTCGACCGCCCGGCGATGGAAAAGCGCGCCCGCGACAAGCTCACGGAGCTTGGCCTGATGACCATCCAGAACATCAGCCAGGCCGTGGAAACGCTTTCCGGCGGCCAGCGTCAGGGCGTGGCGGTGGCGCGCGCCGCCGCCTTTGGCAGCCGGGTGGTGATCATGGATGAGCCGACGGCGGCACTTGGCGTCAAAGAGAGCCGCCGCGTCCTCGAACTGATCCTCGACGTGAAGAAGCGAGGCCTGCCGATCGTGCTGATTTCACACAACATGCCGCATGTCTTCGAGGTGGCGGACCGCATCCACATTCACCGGCTCGGCCGTCGCCTGTGCGTCATCGATCCGAAGCAGTATACGATGTCCGACGCGGTCGCCTTCATGACGGGCGCCAAGGTGCCGCCGGAAGCGGCGCTGGCGGCTTGAGCAAGAACTTGAGGCCCATCGCCAAGGGTCCCAAACGCGCTGTTTCCAAATGCCAAATTGCCGCAGGGCAACCCGGCTTGCGATCACCTGAATCGATTGAACATCCGGTGGGATGCACTAGCATTGGCAGAGATGGTGAAAGCCGCATGATCCTGGCAACGTCACGAGAGGCAGCATGACGCGCGCGATGACAACCGAAGCTCCTCTGCCCACGCTCAAAAACCCGGATCCCAAGACGCTCGCCGAGGAAGTCTTGCAAGCCCTCAAATACAGGCTCGGCAAGGGCACCAACGTTGCAACCCAGTACGATTGGCTCACCGCCTCGATCAAGGTTGTACGCGACCGCATAGTCGATCACTGGATGCAGGCGACCCAAGAGGCCTACGCCCAGCAGGAAAAGCGCGTCTATTACCTGTCGCTGGAATTCCTCATCGGCCGCCTGATGCGCGATGCCTTTTCCAATCTCGGCCTGATGGACAATATGCGCGAGGCGCTTTCGTCGCTTGGCGTCGACCTCGACATCATTGCAGCGCTCGAACCGGACGCTGCCCTTGGTAATGGCGGGCTTGGCCGGCTCGCCGCCTGCTTCATGGAAAGCATGGCGACCGTCAATATACCCGCGCATGGCTACGGCATCCGCTACGCCAACGGCATGTTCCGGCAGGAGGTCCATGACGGCTGGCAGGTGGAGCTGCCCGAGACGTGGCTCGATCACGGCAATCCCTGGGAGTTCGAGCGCCGCGAACGCTCCTTCGAGGTCGGCTTCGGCGGCTCGGTGGAATCGGTCACGTCGAAGGACGGCAGGCTCGAGCGCCACGTCTGGAAGCCGACGGAACATGTTCTGGCCGTCGCTTACGATACGCCAGTGGTTGGCTGGCGGGCCAACCGCGTCAACACGCTGCGTCTGTGGTCCGGCATGCCGGTCGACCCGATCCTGCTCGACAAGTTCAATGCCGGCGATCACATCGGTGCGCTCGCCGAAAGCAACAAGGCCGATGCGTTGTCGCGCGTCCTTTACCCGGCCGATTCCCACAAGGCCGGCCAGGAGTTGCGGCTCAGGCAGGAGTATTTCTTCTCCACCGCCTCGCTGCAGGACATCGTCCAGCGTCATCTCAGCCAGTATGGCGACCTGCAATCGCTGCCCGACAAGGCGGCGATCCATCTTAACGACACCCATCCGGCCATCGCCGTCCCCGAGTTGATGCGCCTGTTGATGGATGTCCATGGCATGGATTTCGACCAGGCCTGGAGCATCACCAAGCGCACTTTCGGCTACACCAACCACACGCTCCTTCCCGAAGCGCTGGAAAGCTGGCCCGTGCCGCTGTTCGAGCGGCTGTTGCCGCGCCACATGCAGATCGTCTACGCCATCAACGCCGAGGTGCTGCTCGAGGCGCGCGCCTCCGACCAGTTCTCGGACGAGCAGATCAGCCGCATCTCGCTGATCCAGGAAAATGGCGATCGCCGCGTGCGTATGGGCAATCTGGCCTTTGTCGGCTCGCACTCTATCAACGGCGTGTCGGCACTGCATACGGAATTGATGAAGGAGACGGTGTTTGCCGACCTCCACAGGCTCTACCCGGATCGCATCAACAACAAGACCAACGGGATCACACCGCGGCGCTGGCTGATACAGTGCAATCCCGGCCTCACTGCACTCACCCGAGAGGCGATTGGCGACGGCTTCCTCGACGACATCGACGAGATAAACCGGCTTGATCCTCTTGCCGAGGACGCCGCCTTCCGCGACAAGTTCGCCGCCGTCAAACGGGCGAACAAGACGAGGCTTGCCAATCTCGTTGCAGACCGGCTCGGCATCAAGGTCGACCCGTCGGCGCTGTTCGACATCCAGGTCAAGCGCATCCACGAATACAAGCGCCAGCTCTTGAACATTCTCGAAGCGGTCGCGCTTTACGACCAGATCCGCTCGCATCCGGAGCGCGACTGGATGCCTCGCGTCAAATTCTTTGGCGGCAAGGCGGCGCCCAGCTATCACAACGCCAAGCTGATCATCAAACTTGCCAATGACGTCGCCCGAGTCATCAACCGCGACCCGGCGGTACGCGGCTTGCTGAAAGTGGTATTCGTGCCGAACTACAATGTCAGCCTGGCCGAGATCATGATGCCGGCCGCCGATCTGTCGGAGCAGATATCGACCGCCGGCATGGAAGCGTCCGGCACCGGCAACATGAAGTTCGCGCTGAACGGCGCGCTGACCATCGGCACGCTCGACGGCGCCAATGTCGAGATCAAGGAATGCGTGGGCGACGATAATATCTTCATCTTCGGCCTGACCACCGATGAGGTCGCCGAGCGGCGCAACAATGGTTACGATCCGCGCGCTGTGATCGAGGGATCGCCTGAATTGGCGCAGGCGCTGGCCGCGGTTTCATCCGGGGTTTTTTCACCTGATGATCCGGACCGTTATCGCGACCTGATCAACGGTCTTTACCAGAGCGACTGGTTCATGGTCGCCGCGGATTTCGATGCCTACGCCGCCACCCAGCGCGACGTCGATGCCGTCTGGCGCAACAGCCCGGACTGGTACGCCAGAGCCATCCGCAATGTCGCGCGCGTCGGCTGGTTCTCGTCCGACCGCACGATCCGCCAATATGCGAAAGACATCTGGCACGTGCCCGCCTGATGTGATTGCATGAGACTACGAACAATGTGGCCCTAGTGGAGTGATTTGACCCTCGCATCCCTTGGAGGGTAAGGCGGCATGGCGAATGTCGAATTCAAAACTCCACTAGAAACATACACTTGGTGCCCGGGGAGGGTCACTGCCTGATGAGCAAGCCGCGCGCGACCGTTGCGACAAACGGGCCGGACGGACTGGCGCCAGCCGGCGATGTCGCGGCGATTGTCGCCGGCACGCACGGCGATCCGTTTGCCGTGCTTGGCGTGCATGAGGCGGGAAAGGGCTTTGTCGCCCGCTGCTTCGTCCCTCATGCCGAGTTCGTCACCGCCTATACGCTGACCGGCAAGAAGGCCGGCGAGCTGTCGAGACACGACGACCGCGGTTTCTTCGAAGGCAAACTGTCGCTGCGCAAACGCCAGCCGCTGCGCTATCACGCCAGGAATTCCGGCGGTGACTGGTGGCTGACCGATCCATATTCCTTCGGTCCCGTGCTCGGCCCGCTGGACGATTATTACATCGCCGAAGGGTCGCATCTCAGGCTGTTCGACAAGCTCGGCGCCCATCTCATCGACCATGAAGGTGCATCGGGTGTGCATTTTGCGGTGTGGGCGCCCAATGCAAGGCGTGTCTCGGTGGTCGGCGACTTCAACGAGTGGGACGGCCGCAGGCATACCATGCGCGTCCGCCGCGACACCGGCATCTGGGAGCTGTTCATTCCCGACATCGGCGCTGGCCGCCCGTATAAGTATGAAATCATCGGGCCGGATGGCGTGAGATTGCCGCTCAAAGCCGATCCGTTTGCCTTCAAGTCCGAACTGCGCCCGGCCACCGCCTCGGTTACGGCACTGCCGCCGGCGCATGAATGGGGTGACGAGGCGCACCGGAACTACTGGCGCAATGCCGACCACAGGCGCGAAGCCGTATCGATCTACGAGGTCCATGCCGGGTCATGGCGGCTTCACGACGACGGCAGCTTCCTGTCGTGGGATGAGCTCGCCGACAGGCTGATCCCTTACGTGGTCGAGACCGGTTTTACCCACATCGAATTCATGCCGATCTCCGAACACCCTTATGACCCGTCCTGGGGCTACCAGACGACGGGTCTTTATGCGCCGACTGCCCGCTTTGGCGATCCGGACGGTTTTGCCCGCTTCGTCGACGGCGCCCACCGTGCAGGCATCGGCGTCATCCTTGACTGGGTGCCGGCGCATTTCCCGGTTGACGAACACGGTCTGGCAAAGTTCGACGGTACCGCGCTCTACGAACATGCCGATCCGCGCAAGGGCTTCCATCCCGACTGGAACACAGCGATCTACAATTTCGGCCGTCGCGAAGTGATTTCGTTCCTGGTCAACAATGCGCTGTTCTGGGCCGAGAAATATCACGTCGACGGACTGCGCGTCGATGCGGTCGCCTCGATGCTTTATCTCGATTATTCGCGCAAGGCCGGTGAATGGATTCCCAACGAGAAGGGCGGGCGAGAGAACCTCGAAGCGGTCAGCTTCCTGCAGCGGATGAACAAGGAGGTCTACGGCCACCATCCAGGTGTGATGACCATCGCCGAGGAATCGACCTCGTGGCCGAAAGTCTCGCAGCCGGTGCATGAAGGCGGACTGGGCTTCGGTTTCAAGTGGAACATGGGTTTCATGCATGACACTTTGGAGTATTTCTCCAAGGAGCCGATCTTCCGCAAGCATCACCACAACGACATCACCTTCGGCCTGGTCTACGCTTTCAGCGAGAATTTTGTGCTGCCGCTGTCCCATGACGAGGTGGTGCACGGCAAAGGCACGCTGCTCAACAAGATGGCCGGCGACGACTGGCAGAAATTCGCGACGCTGCGGGCCTACTACGCCTTCATGTGGGGTTATCCTGGCAAGAAGCTGTTGTTCATGGGCCAGGAGTTCGCACAGCGCCGCGAGTGGAGCGAGGCGCGCGCGCTCGACTGGAACCTGCTCGATTTCCGGTTCCACCGTGGCGTCTGGCAGACGGTGCGCGATCTCAACTATCTCTACCGCTCGCGCCCCGCGCTGCATGCCCGCGACTGCGAGCCGGAGGGCTTTTCCTGGCTGATCGTCGACGACAGCGCGAACTCGGTCTTTGCCTGGCTGCGCAGCGCGCCGGGCGGCAACCCGGTCGCCGTCATTTCCAACTTCACGCCGGTGCCGCGCGACAATTACCGCGTGCCGTTGCCGCAGGCCGGAAAATGGCGCGAGATCATCAACACCGATGCCACGGATTATGGCGGTTCCGGCAAGGGCAATAGCGGCGTCATCGAGGCTCGGGCGGAAGGGGGAGGGATTTCGGCGACGATGCTTTTGCCGCCGCTGTCGACGATCATGCTCGAATTCGTCCCGGACTGAGCTATGTCTGGAGCATCTAACCTGGGAGGATAGGAATGGCTGAAATAAAACGAACACAGCCGCTGGCACGCGACGCCATGGCTTATGTGCTGGCAGGCGGCCGTGGTAGCCGGCTCAAGGAACTGACCGACCGCCGCGCCAAGCCGGCGGTCTATTTTGGCGGCAAGACCCGCATCATCGATTTCGCGCTGTCCAATGCGCTCAATTCCGGTATCCGCCGCCTCGGCGTCGCCACCCAGTACAAGGCGCATTCGCTGATCCGCCATCTGCAGCGCGGCTGGAACTTCCTGCGGCCCGAGCGCAACGAGAGTTTCGACATCCTGCCTGCCAGCCAGCGTGTATCGGAAACGCAATGGTATGAGGGCACCGCCGACGCCGTTTACCAGAACATCGACATCATCGAGGCCTACGGGCCGGAATACATGGTCATCCTGGCCGGCGACCACATCTACAAGATGGACTACGAAATGATGCTGCGCCAGCATGTCGAGGCCGGCGCCGACGTCACCGTCGGCTGCCTCGAAGTGCCACGCATGGAAGCCACCGGCTTCGGCGTCATGCATGTCGATCCCAAGGACACCATCATCTCCTTCATCGAAAAGCCCGCCGATCCGCCGGGCATTCCCGACAAACCGGATTTCGCGCTGGCCTCGATGGGCATCTATGTGTTCAAGACCAAATTCCTGATGGAGCAATTGCGTCGCGATGCGGCGGAGCCCGGCTCGAGCCGGGACTTCGGCAAGGACATCATCCCCTACATCGTCGAGCACGGAAAGGCGATCGCCCATCGTTTTGCCAAATCCTGCGTGCGCTCGACCGCCGAGAACGAGGCCTATTGGCGCGACGTCGGCACGGTCGACGCCTATTGGGAGGCCAATATCGACCTGACCGACATCACGCCGGAACTCGACCTTTACGACCGCGATTGGCCGATCTGGACCTATGCCGAGTTGAAGCCGCCGGCAAAATTCGTGCATGACGAGGATGGCCGCCGCGGGTCGGCCGTGTCGTCTCTCGTGTCGGGCGATTGCATCGTTTCGGGCGCTTCGCTGAAGCGAAGCCTGATCTTCACCGGCGCGCGCATCAATTCCTATTCGACGCTGGAGGAGGTCGTCATGCTGCCGGACGTCCATGTCGGCCGCAACGCCAGGTTGAAGCGCGTGGTCATCGATCACGGCGTCAGGATCCCGGAGGGTCTGGTGGTCGGCGAGGATCCCGTCCTCGACGCCAAGCGTTTCCGCGTTTCGGAAAAAGGCATCTGCCTCGTCACGCAGGACATGATCAACAGGCTGGGATCGTAGTGCATGCAGGTTCTGTCGGTGGCGCCCGAGATCTTTCCGCTGGTCAAGACGGGCGGGCTCGCCGACGTGACCGGCGCCTTGCCCGTGGCATTGGCCGGCAAGGGCGTCACCATGCGCACGCTCGTCCCCGGCTATCCTCAGGTGATGGGCGCCTTCAGGAAAAAGAAGCCGGTTCAGCAATATCCATTGCTGCAGGGCGGCAAGGCTTCGGTGTATGCCGCCCAGATCGCCGGGCTCGACCTGTTCGTGCTTGACGCGCCGCATCTTTTCGACCGTCCCGGCGGCCCATACGGCAACGCGACAGGCGCCGACTGGCCGGACAATTGGCGGCGGTTCGCGGCCTTGAGCCAGGTAGGCGGTGATATTGCCGGCGGCGCGATCTCGGGCTACCTGCCCGATATCGTCCATGCCCATGACTGGCAGTCGGCAATGACGCTTGCCTACATGCGCTACGGCAAGGCGGTCGGCACGCCGTCGATGATCACCGTGCACAACCTAGCCTTCCAAGGCCAGTTCGGCGCCGGCATTTTTGGCGAGCTTGGCCTGCCGGCGGCGGCGATGGCGCTCGACGGCGTCGAATATTACGGCGGCGTCGGCTTCCTCAAGGCCGGCCTGCAGGCGGCGTGGGCGATCACCACGGTCAGCCCGACCTATGCGCAGGAAATCCGCTTGCCCGAATTCGGCATGGGCCTCGACGGCCTGATCAACATGCGCTCCGTCGATCTCCATGGCATCGTCAACGGCATCGATACCGAGATCTGGAACCCGGAAACCGACAAGCATCTGGTCTCCAACTACACCGCAAAGACGCTCAAGGCGCGAATGCCCAACAAGGCCGCGGTCGAGGACCGTTTCAGCCTCGATCGCGATGACAGCCCGATCGTCTGCGTCGTCAGCCGGCTGACCTGGCAAAAGGGCATGGACATACTGGCTGCGGCCATCGACGGCATCGTTGCAAGAGGTGCACGGCTGGCGATCCTCGGCTCCGGCGACGCTGGGCTGGAAGGCGCGTTGCTTGCCGCCGCAGCCCGCCATCGCGGCCGCATCGGCGTCGTCGTCGGCTATGACGAGGGACTCTCCCACACCATGCAGGGCGGCTGCGACGCAATCATTATCCCATCGCGCTTCGAACCTTGCGGGCTGACACAGCTTTACGGCCTGCGCTATGGCTGCGTGCCGGTCGTCGCGCGCACCGGCGGCCTTGCCGACACGATCATCGATGCCAACGAAGCCGCCATCTCTGCCGGCGTGGCGACCGGTTTCCAGTTTGCGCCCGCCAATGCCGGCGCCTTGCTGCACGCCGTCCGCCGCCTTGTCGAGGCGCATGCCAATCCCGCAGTGTGGACGTCGATGCAGCGGCAAGGCATGAAGGCCGACGTTTCGTGGGACAAAAGCGCCGAAAAATATGTCCAACACTATCGCTTGCTGCTTTCGAAAAGGGCTGCCTGACTGATGATCCGCACCGTCGCCACCAAACCCTATCCCGACCAGAAGCCCGGCACGTCCGGGCTGCGTAAAAAGGTCCCCGTGTTCCAGCAGGAGCACTATGCCGAGAACTTCATCCAGTCGATCTTCGACGCGCTGGACGGGTTCGAGGGCAAAACCCTGGTGATCGGCGGCGACGGCCGCTTCTATAACCGCGAGGTCATCCAGAAGGCCATCGCCATGGCCGCGGCAAACGGCTTCGGCAAGGTGATGGTCGGGCAGGGCGGCATCTTGTCGACGCCGGCCGCTTCGCATGTCATCCGCAAATACAAGACCTTTGGCGGCATCATCCTGTCGGCCAGCCACAATCCGGGTGGCCCGCATGAGGATTTCGGCATCAAGTACAATGCCGGCAATGGCGGCCCGGCGCCGGAAAAGCTGACCGATGCGATCTTCGAAAAAACCAAGGCGATTTCAAGCTTCAAGATCGCCGATATCGGGCAGGTCGACATCGACACGATCGGCACGGTCAAGACGGGGGACATGACCGTCGAAATCATCGATCCTGTCGCCGACTATGCCGAACTGATGGAAAGCCTGTTCGATTTCGACGCATTGCGGGCGCTGTTCAGGTCGGGCTTCCGCATGCGCTTCGACGCCATGCATGCGGTGACCGGCCCCTATGCCAAGGAGATCCTCGAAAACCGGCTCGGCGCGCCCAACGGCACCGCCCGCAATTTCATTCCGCTGCCGGATTTCGGCGGCCATCATCCCGATCCCAATCTGGTGCACGCAAAACACCTCTACGACGAGATGATGGGGCCGGATGCGCCAGACTTTGGCGCCGCCTCGGATGGCGACGGCGACCGCAACCTGATTATCGGCAAGGGAATTTTCATCACCCCGTCGGATTCGGTGGCGATGCTCGCCGCCAACGCCCATCTGGCACCGGGCTACAAGGCCGGGCTGAAAGGCATCGCCCGCTCGATGCCGACCAGCGGTGCTGCCGACCGGGTCGCCGAAAAGCTCGGCATCGGCATCTACGAGACGCCGACCGGCTGGAAATTTTTCGGCAATCTGCTCGATGCCGGCATGGCAACGATCTGTGGCGAGGAGAGTGCGGGGACCGGCTCCAACCATGTCCGCGAAAAGGACGGCCTGTGGGCTGTGCTTTTATGGCTCAACATCCTTGCCGTTCGCGGCGAAAGCGCCAAGCAGATCGTCACCCAGCATTGGACGGCCTATGGCCGTAACTATTATTCGCGCCACGACTACGAGGAGGTCGAGACCGATCGTGCCAACGCGCTTGTCGGCGAGTTGCGCGCCAAGCTCGGCTCGCTGCCTGGCACCCGCGTGCGCGGCATGACGATCGCCAGCGCCGATGATTTCGCCTATCACGATCCGGTCGATGGCTCGGTCAGCAGGAAACAGGGCATCAGGGTGCTGTTCGAAGGCGGCTCACGCGTCGTCTTCCGCCTGTCCGGCACCGGTACCTCGGGCGCGACGCTGCGGCTTTATGTCGAGCGCTACGAGCCGGACAAGAACCGCCACGATCTCGACACCCAGGAGGCGCTTGCCGATCTGATCGCGGCGGCCGACGACATTGCCGGGATTCGCAGCCATACGGGCCGCGCCAAGCCGAGCGTCATCACCTGATGTCGTCGGGACTATCCGCCGGCTATCGTCCGCGATTTGGCGGGCTTGCCGGGGAGGGCGGTATCCGCTTCGCCGCATGGTCCTCGTCGGCTCGGCGCATCTGGGTTTCGATTTTCGACGAACACGGCAACCGCGAAGTCGACCGGCTGGAACTCCAGTCGGAAGACGAGGGCGTCCATGCACTTTTTGTTGCCGGTCTCGCCGCCGGGACCCGATACGGGTTCCGCGCCGATGGCGACTACGCGCCGGAACACGGTCTCTGGTTCGATCCCGACAAGCTGCTGGCCGATCCCTATGCCGTCGAGATCGACAGGCCCTATGCCTATGACGGCCGGCTCGCCACGCGCCGGGGCGAGGGGGCCGACACGGCGCCGCTGATGCCGAAAGCCATCGCCGGCGCCTTGCCGGAACCCTTGTCCGCCTTGCCGCCGCTGTTTCGGCCCGGCGGCCTTATCTACGAAGTGCCGGTACGCGCCTTCACAAAGCTGCATCCCGACATTCCCGAGAAGCAACGCGGCACCATTGCAGCGCTTGCTCACCCCCTCGTTGTCGAGCATCTGCAAAAACTCGGCGTGGCAGCCATTGAGTTGATGCCGGTGACTGCATCGATCGACGAACGGCATTTACCGCCGCTCGATCTGCGCAACGCCTGGGGTTATAATCCCGTGACCTTCATGGCGCTCGATCCGCGGCTGGCGCCCGGCGGTCTGGCCGAGTTGCGCGGAACGGTCGCCGCGCTGCGCGAGGCCGGCATCGGCACCATTCTCGACCTGGTGTTCAACCACACCGGCGAAAGCGACCGGCTCGGCCCGACATTGTCGCTGCGCGGCCTCGACAGTCGCGCCTACTACCGGCACGAGGCCGACGGCGCTCTGGTCAATGACACCGGAACCGGCAATACGCTCGCCTGCGAGCATCCGGTCGTCCGGGAAATGGTCCTCGACACGCTTCGCCACTTTGTCCAGCGCGCCGGTGTCGACGGATTCCGCTTCGACCTGGCGCCGATCCTCGGCCGCGTCGCCGGCGTTTTCGACGCCGATGCGCCGCTGCTGAACGCCATTCGCAACGACCCTGTTCTTGGCGACCGGGTGCTGATCGCCGAGCCGTGGGATATCGGACCGGATGGCTATCAGCTCGGCAATTTTCCGCCGCCCTTCCTCGAATGGAACGACAAATACCGCGACGATATCCGCCGCTTCTGGCGCGGCGACGGCGGCATGATCGGTGCGCTGGCGACCCGGCTTGCGGGTTCGTCCGACGTCTTTACCAAAGCAGACCAGACAACGAGCCGCAGCGTCAATTTCATCGCCGCGCATGACGGCATGACGCTGGCCGATATCGTCGCCTATGAGCACAAGCACAACGAGGCCAATGGCGAACAGAACCGCGATGGTCACGACGACAACCTGTCCTGGAACAATGGCGTCGAGGGCGAGACCGGCGACCAATCAATTGTTACGGCCCGTTTCGATGACAAGCGCGCGCTGCTGGCGACGCTCTTTGCCTCGCGCGGCACGATCATGCTGACGGCCGGCGACGAGTTCGGCCGCACGCAGCGCGGCAACAACAACGCCTACGCGCAGGACAATGACATCACCTGGCTCGACTGGGCCGGGCGCGACCTGGCGCTCGAGCACCATACGGCTCTGCTCGCCAGGATGCGTCGTGTCGTGTCGGCGCTCTTGGACACGATGTTCCTGACCGGAGAACAGCCTGCGGGTTCGGAAATCCCAGACGTAGCCTGGCTGACGGAAACCGGCGTGCCGCTCGACGAGGCAGCCTGGCACGATGCCAGGCGGCACCGGCTGGTCATGGTTCTTGGTAGCGGTGAGAACAGTCGCCTTGCGGTGGTCATCAATGGCGATCGCCGGGCCTGCATGTTCACGCTGCCGGAACGGGCGGGTTTTCATTGGCGCCCAGCCATCGAAACGGATACTGGCGACATCTCACGGCCGGTGCCTGGGCGAACAGTCATGTTCATGATCGAACGCAGGCCCGCGCGGGCGGGCGCAGGGGAGAGCCACGATGGCTGACAATACCGAATGGTGGCGCGGCTGCGTCATCTACCAGATCTACCCGCGCTCCTTCCAGGACACGACAGGCGACGGCAGCGGCGATCTCAGCGGCGTCACCTCGAGGCTGGCCCATGTCGCATCGCTGGGTGTCGACGCCGTCTGGCTCTCGCCTTTTTTCAGGTCGCCAATGGCCGATATGGGTTATGACGTTTCGGATTACTGCGCCGTCGATCCGATGTTCGGCACATTAGAGGATTTCGACGCACTGATTGCAGAGGCGCACCGGCTCGGCCTGAAGGTGATCATCGATCAGGTCTTGTCGCATTCGTCGGATCGGCACGAATGGTTCGTCGAAAGCCGCACGAGCCACGACAACCCCAAGGCCGACTGGTACGTCTGGGCCGATGCGAAGCCCGACGGCACCGCCCCCAATAACTGGCTGTCGCTTTTCGGCGGCCCGGCTTGGGAATGGGACGCAACGCGCAGGCAATATTACCTGCACAATTTCCTCGCCTCGCAGCCGGACCTGAATTTCCACAACCCGCAGGTGCAGGACGCCTTGCTGGAAACGGTGCGGTTCTGGCTGGAGCGCGGCGTCGACGGTTTCCGGATGGATACGGTCAACTATTACGTCCACGACCGCTGGCTGCGCAGCAACCCGCCTTTGGCGGAAAGCGTCGCCGGCACCAATACGGCAACCAGCCCCTATCTCTATCAGGAGCATCTGTTCGACAAGAGCCAGCCGGAAAACCTTGCTTTCCTCAGGCGCTTCCGGGCCTTGCTTGACGAATATGAAGGCCGCGTCGCTGTCGGCGAGATTGGCGACGAAACGCGTTCCTTGCAGACACTCGCCGCCTATACCGGCGGTGGCGACAAGCTCCAAATGTCCTACACCTTCGACCTGCTCGGCCCGCAATTCTCGGCGTCTCATGTGCGTGGCTGTGTCGAGGCCTTCGAGAGTAAGGTGTTCGACGGCTGGGTTTGCTGGGCGTTCTCCAACCACGATGTCGTGCGCCATGTCAGTCGATGGACAAGGCCGGGCGGCGATCCGGACAGGGTGGCGAAATTCTCGATCGTGCTGCTTTCCTGCCTGCGCGGATCGATCTGCCTCTACCAGGGCGAAGAACTCGGGCTGGAGGAGGTCGAACTGGCGTTCGAGGATTTGCGTGATCCTTTCGGCATCCGCTTCTGGCCGGGGATCAAGGGGCGGGATGGGTGCCGAACGCCGATGGTCTGGGAGGCTGGCGCCGACAATGCCGGCTTTTCGACGGGCAAGCCGTGGCTTCCGGTCCCGGCAAGCCATCGTGACCGGGCGGTCGACGTCCAGGACGGCGAGCAAACCTCCGTCCTGGCGAGCTACCGGGCGATGCTGGCCTTGCGCAAGCAGCATCCGGCGCTGGTTCGAGGCTCGATCCGGTTCCTCGATGCCGAAGGCGACGTCCTGGCTTTCATTCGCGAAGGCGGTGACGAAAAGCTGCTCTGTGTCTTCAATTTCGCCGACGAGCCGGCCGGCTGGCAATTGCCAACGGATCTGGAAGCGATAGAGCCGAGAGATCTTGGCGGTGCTGCCGGCGTCTTGCAGGAAAGAACGCTGTCGCTGCCGCCGCTGGGCTGCTTCCTCGGCCGGATTGGCTGAGCTCTATTTCATCATCTCATTGAACAAGCACGGAGCGCCCGCAAGTCGCGCCGACAACCCGCACATCGGCCTCGCCGACATGCACGCCGACAGCTGCAAGCACGTTATAGACCAGTTCGTCGACCGGCGCCGTCACGCCGTTCAGAACCGTTACAACCGCCGGCTTAACCGTTCCGAGCAGGGCCGTCACGTCCAGCCCGAGGCCCAGTGCATTGACCGAGAGCGAGAGGCCGCTGACCAGCGATGTCGTGAGTGATTGCGTCAGGTTTTTTGTGGCGACAGTTTTTATCGTCTTGTTGGCGATATCGGTGCTGTCGAACGTCAATGGGGTCGGATCGTTGTTGGTGATGGCAAGTGATGACGAACCCTTCACATCGAGCAGATTGAGGGTAAGCAGCAGAAGCTTCACGCTTACCTGGGCAATCGTGGCATCGGAGAACGATTGCGGATTGCTGAAATCGGCGAAGGCCGATGCGTTGTTGTCGGCGTCGCTGGCGGCAAGGTGCAGCGACGCCACGCCAGGCTGCGCGGCGATCGAGACCTTGATGCTATCCGGCCGGCCGGTCGGGCAGCTGATGTCGGTTAGCTTGGCTTCCGCATAGGCGACTTCGACATGCAGAGGCAGGTTGACGGACAGCAGACTGATGCCGCCGCCCAGATTGGAATTGCCGATGCCCACTGTGGTGACCAGCTTGATTCGTGTCTGCGCGGTGCGCACCACGGTGCCTTTTTCCCCGACGGCCAGCCAGGGTGAATATTGCATCGGTTCACCGATGGCGATGGCGAGCGTGGTGGAGGTAAGTCCCGGAATAGTGGCGCCGAGATCGACCTGGACCTGGTTTGAGCCATTGGCCAGCGAGGCGGCGGCACCCAGCATGCCCATCGCGCTTGCGTCGACGGAAAAGCCAGGAGACTTTTGTCCGAGACCGAGCCTGCCGATCGAGCCAAGATCGATAAGATGACTGAGGGGTATCTTGACCGTGTTGGTGGCCCTCGACGCGATCGTCTGCAGCACAAGTTTGCTGGCGCTACCCGATCCGGACGCATTGGCCATGGCGGTCGCGATCTGGCCTACCGTCGCTTTTGACGCCAGAACGTCGGAATAGCTGACACCTGTCAGTTGCAACTGTATGGCAAGGGCATCGACGAACGAAAGCACGTTGACATCGGCCGAGATCAGCGCGTTGTAGTCCATGACGCTGAGCGAAATGTTAGCGCCCAGCAACTTGCTGAGAAGCGCGTTGAGGATGCCGCCATTGACGCTGAGGAGCCTGGACCCGACCGAGAACATCGCTTGCGGGGTCACGCTGGCAATGGCTTCGGTGCCGACAACCGGAGTAGGGATGAGCGAACTGGCGAAATACCGGGCGGGGATTTTTCGCAGAGTGACGCGAACGGCGTTGTAAGGCGTTTTGCCGGCTTCGAAGCGCTTGTCGACACCAACGGAGGACGCCGCTGAGTATCGGCCGCCGGTGACCGACACGACGGTTTTGCCAACCGTGGGAACGATTGTCTGACCTGCCTTTTGAACAATGATGCCGGGCATTCGGTTGTCACTGAGCGTGGTTACCGCCGCGGCTTCCAAATTGTTGATGTTCGACGCCGCGGTGATCGCCGCCAGATCGGTCATCGCCTGGGCTTCCCTGCGCTCCGTGTAGATCGAACCTTCGTCGACAGCGAAGGCAGCCAGCCCCAGCGCGAATGGCGCTGTCAGCGCCGTCATGACGGCAAAGTTCGCCTTCTTGTCGCCAACCATCGAGCGAGCGATCCGCCCGATGCTCCTCAGCAAGAACTGCGACATTTCAAATGCCTCCAATCCTGATGGTAGATCTGCGCGACATCGTGGTTTGCGGCATCGCAAGGCTTGGTAATAGGTTCCAGATCGGCAGGTTGCTGGCATCGTACTGGATCGACACGACGAACTGATTTCCGTCGGCCGTGCTGTCCGTTGCCTGATAGGTCAGCTTGCCGGAATCGACAAACGGGTATCCACTGGCATTGTTTTTGACGAAACTCGCCACCAGCGCCTGGCGCTCGGTTTGATTCAATCCGGCAATTGCAGTGCGGGCGGCATCGGCGGCGATTTGCTGCAAGGAGTTGCTTGCACCAAAATAGATACCATATGCAACCATTCCGAGCAAAAGAAGGATAAAGATTGGGGAAAGCAGGGCGAACTCGACCGCGGAAGTTCCGGACTCTTCTCCAATTTTGCGTAGATTCGTCCGTATGTGGCGCAATATTTTACGCTTCAATGCGACAGTATTACTGTCTATCTTGTTCATTGCCCTTGCCCGTTGGAACCCAAGGTCGATGTGCCGATTCCATCGAAATTTGTAACCCTTGGTTGCCTAAGAACCAATTAATACATTCCGGTAAACTGAAAAGATCGGCCAGATCATTTCCCAGATCGGCGTTCTGGCCAGGAAACCCAGTCAAACTCATGGTTTCGACCATTGATTGGCCGCCCGCAAAACGACTGCCCCGGCCCCCTTACTTTGGGTGACCCCGAGAGTCTGTTGAAATAAAAAATCTCCACGTTACTGTTTGGCCACCAGCTGCCGGAAAGGGAACCGGCTGCGCGCTCGAAAGGAACCAGCCAATCGGTTTCGGGGCGTCAACACTTAGAGACGTGGCCGAAGGGCGACGTCGTTAGGGAGAACTCCATGCTGAAACATGTGCTGAAGGCGACGGTACTCGCCACGACCATGGTCTTGGCTGCCGGTACGTTCTACACGCCGGCTTTCGCCGAGACCGTCTACAACCGCGGAGCCGCCGCCGAAGCGGAGACGCTCGATCCGCACAAGACCTCGACGGTCTACGAAGCCGATATCATACGCGACCTGTTCCAGGGCCTCGTCATGCATGACCAGAAGACGAATCTCATTCCGGGCGCCGCTGAAAGCTGGACGGTGTCCGACGACGGCACTGTCTACACCTTCAAGCTGCGCAAGGACGGCCTCTGGTCGGATGGCAGCCCGGTGACGGCGGACGACTTCGTTTATTCGTTCCGTCGGCTGGAAGATCCGGCCACCGCTGCGGAATACGCTTCCATGCTCTATCCAGTGAAGGGTGCCGAGGAAGTCAACACCAAGAAGGGCAAGCCGGAGGATATGGGCGTCAAGGCGATTGACGCAAATACCCTCGAAGTCACGCTCAAGGCGCCAACGCCTTACTTCCTGGAGATGCTGACCCATCAGGCGACCTATCCGGTTAACAAGGCGTCTATCGAAAAGCTTGGCGCCGACTGGATCAAGGCAGGCAAGCTGGTCTCGAACGGGGCCTTTACAGCGGCAGAGTGGATTCCCAACGACCATCTAAAGCTGGTCAAGAATCCGAAATTCTGGGACGCCGCCAGCGTCAAGTTGGACGTGGTCAACTACATCCCGACCGAGGATCGCTCGTCCGCGATGAAGCGCTTCGAGGCCGGCGAATTCGACAGTTACGGTGACCTGCCGACCGAACAGCTCGCCGATCTCAAGACCAAATTCGGCGACCAGGTCCGTGTCGGGCCATATCTCGGCATCTACTATTACGCGATCAAGACCGACAAGGCGCCTTGGGACAACGTCGAACTGCGCAACGCTATCTCGATGGCGATCGATCGCGACTTCCTCGCTGAAAAAGTCTGGCAGAATTCGATGCTGCCCGGCTATTCGATGGTCCCTCCGGGTATCCAGGGCTACACGCCGGCACTGGCCAAATACGCCGACATGCCGCAGATCGACCGCGAGGACGCTGCCAAGAAGATCCTCGAGAAACTCGGCTATACACCCGAGCATCCGTTGAAGATGCAGATCCGCTACAACACCTCGGAAAACCACAAGAACACCGCTGTCGCCATCCAGGAACAGTTGAAGCCGCTTGGCGTCGAGGTCACGCTGCTCAACACCGACACCAAGACCCACTACTCCTTCCTCGAGCAGAAGGGCGACTACGATGTGGCGCGTGCCGCCTGGATCGCCGATTACAAGGACCCGGAAACCTTCCTCGGCATATCTCGCAAGGCCAGCGGCAACAATTATTCGAGCTATAACAGCCCGAAATTCGAGGCGGCCATGGACAAGGCCGCCGCCGCCGGCGGCAAGCCCGAACAGCGCATGAAGGAACTCGCCGAGGCCGAGCGCATCCTCGTCGACGACGTCGGCGAGATCCCGCTTCTCTACTACAGCTACCACGACATCGTTTCCTCGAAGCTGCACGGCTTCGACGACAATGTGATGGACATCCATCCGTCCCGCTTCATTAGCAAGGACTGATCCCTTAGCCAGGCCGCCGCGCGACTCAATGCGCGGCGGCGCTGGTTTGCCATCGCATCGGCCCGGGAACCGGATTCGATTTTCGACAATGTCGGTGCGAAGATTTGAAGGCTAGAGCGCAATCGTCCAGCCGGACGCGCGCTGCTCTGGATCAAGCGGGGCATCGATGCTGCGTTACGTATTCCGGCGGCTCCTGACCGCCATCCCGACGCTGTTCGTCATCGTGACTATAGCGTTCTTCCTGATACGCGTCGCGCCGGGCGGCCCGTTCAACCAGGAGCGGGGCCTGAGCCCCGAGATCAGGGCCAATCTCGAAGCCCAGTTCGGCCTCAACGACCCGCTCTGGCTGCAGTACCTCCATTATCTAGGCAATCTTCTGCGCGGCAATTTCGGCCCCAGCTACAACATGCCGGATTTCACCGTCGGCGAGTTGTTCAGGGAAGGCCTGCCGATCTCGATCCAACTCGGCGCTTCGGCGCTCGTTCTGGCGCTGCTCCTCGGCAGCGTGCTCGGCACTGTTGCCGCGCTCAACCAGAACAAGCTTGCCGACTATTCGGTGATCGCGCTGGCGACCGCCGGCAGCACCATTCCAACCTTCGTCATCGCCCCGGTGATCCAGCTTGCATTCGGATTGACATGGAAGCTGCTGCCGATCGGCGGCTGGGGCGACGGAGCCCTCATCAATAAGGTCGGCCCGGTGCTGACGCTCGCTCTGCCGCAGATCGCCATCGTCGCCCGATTGATGCGCGGCTCGATGATCGAATCGCTGCACTCGCATCACATCCGCACCGCGCGCGCTCTCGGCCTGTCCGACTGGTCGGTCGTCGTCAAGCATGCGCTGCGCGGCGCCATCCTGCCGATCGTCTCCTTCACCGGTCCGGCAGCCGCAGCCCTTCTCACCGGCTCGGTCATCGTCGAGACCATCTTCTCTATCCCGGGCATCGGCCGCCATTTTGTCGTTGCTGCACTCAACCGCGACTACACGCTGGTGATGGGGACGGTGGTGGTCATCGCGCTCTTCACCATTGTCTTCAACCTGATCGTCGACGTCCTCTATGGGGTCGTCGATCCGAGGGTGCGCTATGACTGATATCGCAGTTGCCGCACCGGTCGTCGGCCGGTCCCTGTGGGGTGACGCCTGGGCGCGCCTCAAGGCCAATCGCGCGGCCATGTTCAGCCTCTATTATCTTGCCTTCATCGCCGTCATCAGCGTGTTTGGGCCCTATCTCGTGCCGCACCAATACACCACCATCTATGCCGACTATGTCCGTACGCCGCCGAGCTTCTCCGCCTATCCGAAGGCCGACATGATCGAAGGCGCTCTCGATGAGGCGATCAGGCGTATGCGCGTCGACATCAAGGAGTGGCGGCAGGAGGGCAGCCGTGTGTTCGTTACCGTCAAATCGTCCAAGCCGATCGACGACCGCAACATTCGCTACCTTGATCGTTCCGATACCTTTGATGACACAAAGATCGAGAGCAAATCGCCGGACGGTCTCGAAATGGTGATGAGTGCCTCGATCAAGCAGCAATATTTCCTGTTCGGCACCGACAATACCGGCCGCGATCTCCTGTCCAGAACGCTGATGGCCGGGCGCATATCGCTGGCCATCGGCCTGCTTGCCGGCATTGTGGCCGTGGTCATCGGCGTGCTCTATGGCGCCACCGCCGGCCTTGCCGGCGGCAGGGTCGACGAGGTGATGATGCGTGTCGTCGACGTGCTTTATTCTTTGCCGTTCATCTTCTTCGTCATCATGCTGGTGGTGTTCTTCGGCAGGAACTTCGTGCTGATGTTCCTGGCGGTCGGCGCGGTGCTGTGGCTCGACATGGCGCGCATCGTTCGCGGACAAGCGCTGTCGATCCGCCGGCAGGAATATGTCCAGGCGGCGGAAGCGATGGGCGTCGGCCAGCGAGGCATTCTGCTGCGCCATGTGATCCCCAATTTGCTCGGGCCGGTGGTGATCTACATGACGCTGCTGGTGCCGCAGGTCATTATACTGGAGAGTTTTTTGTCGTTCCTCGGGCTTGGCGTCCAGGAGCCGATGACCAGCTGGGGCGTGCTGATCTCGGTTGGCGCCCAGAACATCGGCTCGGCCAACTGGCTGCTTCTTTTCCCGGCCTTCTTTCTCGTCTCTACGCTGTTCGCGCTGAACTTCGTCGGCGATGGGCTGCGCGATGCGCTCGACCCGAAGGATCGTTGAGATGGCTGCTTCCGATACCATTCTCAGCGTCAAGGACCTTCGAGTCCGCTTCCGCACCCTCGACGGTGTGGTGGAGGCGGTGAAGGGCATCAATATCCACGTCAAATCAGGCGAAACCGTCGCCGTCGTCGGCGAATCCGGTTCCGGCAAGAGCCAGACGATGATGGCGGCGATGAGCCTGCTCGCCTCGAACGGCGAAGCCACCGGCACCGTCGATTATCGCGGCCGCAATCTTTTGACGCTGGGCAAGCCCGAGCTCAACAAGATCCGCGGCCGCAAGATCAGCATGATCTTCCAGGAGCCGATGACTTCGCTCGACCCGCTCTATTCGATCGGCAACCAGCTGATCGAGCCGATCCGCAAGCATCGCGGACTTGGCGCCGCCGCGGCGCGCGAGGAGGCGCTCAAGCTGCTGCGGCTGGTCCATATTCCCGATCCGGAGCGGCGGATGAAATCCTATCCGCACGAGTTGTCGGGCGGTCAGCGCCAGCGCGTCATGATCGCCATGGCGCTGGCCAACGACCCCGACATACTGATCGCCGACGAGCCGACGACCGCGCTCGACGTCACCATCCAGGCGCAGATCCTCATGCTGCTCGCCGAATTGCAGCGCAAGCTCGGCATGGCGATCGTCTTCATCACCCACGATCTCGGCATCGTCCGGCGCTTTGCCGATCGGGTCTATGTGATGCGCTATGGCGAGGTGGTCGAGGAGGGCGAGGCGGAAGCGATCTTCGCCAACCCGCAGCACGGCTACACCAAGATGCTACTTGCCGCCGAGCCGACCGGCACCAAGGCGCCGCCGCCTCCGAATGCCCCTGTCCTGCTTGAAGGCAGGAACGTCGAGGTGACCTTCAAGATCGGCGGCGGATTTCTTGGCGGCGAGCCGCTGCTGCTGCGCGCCGTCGATCACATTTCGATACGGCTGAAGCGCAACCAGACGATCGGCATCGTCGGCGAATCCGGCTCGGGAAAATCGACGCTCGGCCGCGCCTTGCTGCGGCTCCTGCCCAGCGACGGTATCATCCGGCTTGGTGACCGCGACATTTCCCACGCCGACCGCCAGGCGATGCGGCCGCTGCGGCGCGAATTGCAGCTGGTTTTCCAGGATCCGTTCGGCTCGCTGTCGCCACGCATGACCGTCGGCCAGATCATCACCGAGGGGCTCCTGGTCCATGAGCCCAATCTGTCGGGCAGGCAGCGCGATCTCCGCGCGGTCGATGCCTTGCTCGAAGTCGGGCTCGACCCGAACACGCGCAACCGCTATCCGCATGAATTCTCCGGCGGTCAGCGGCAGCGCATCGCCATTGCGCGCGCCATGATACTCAAGCCTAAAGTGGTGGTGCTGGACGAGCCGACCTCGGCGCTGGACCGCTCCGTGCAGAAGCAGATCGTCGAATTGCTGCGGAAGCTGCAGGCCGACCACGAACTGTCCTATCTGTTCATCAGCCACGATCTCGCCGTCGTGCGCGCCATGGCCGACTACATCATCGTCATGAAACAGGGCAAGATCGTCGAGGAGGGGCCGGCCGAGGCGATCTTCAGCAATCCGCAGGCAACCTACACACAGACACTGATGGCCGCGGCCATCGATGTCACGCGATTTCGCCTGAGCGCATAGCCTTGCTGGCGATCCGCCACATGTCGACGTCGCACAGCACAGGCCACATGGCGCGGGTATAGCGAAGCACATTCGGGGTGACATCGTCGCCGAGCCCGGCTTCCACGCGGCAGGTGCGGAACGCCTTCTCGATGCGCTTTGTCGGTTCGCCCAGGCTGTCATGGACGACCGGCCCGCAGTCGCAATCGATACGCTTCCAGCGGCGCATATGGGCGATCAGCCGTGACGGCAGTCGCGTCGGCGGACGCCATTTCTTGCTTTTTTTCGCGTGCTGATCTTTGCAATAGAGCACGCCGCGGCCTAGGTCCGGCCAAGCTTCTGCGGCCTCGCCATCCCAATTGAGTTGCAGGATTGAACGATGTCGGCAGCCAGTGTAGAGCCCCACAATGATAAAGCGGCAGAGATGAGCGTACTGACCGTGCTTCCGGCGCAGCCGCAATGCCGCGCGCAGCAGTCCCGCTGCTTCCTCGCGCGTCAGCCAGCGCTCGCGCGCTGCTGGTTTGTCTGGCAAGGTGACGGACGGCTTCGGATCGAGACCGTATTCCTTGGCCCAAAAGTTGATCGCCGAGCGGAGGTCCTCAAGATCGCGACGCGGGCCTGATGTAAAGTCCTTGTCTCGCCACGCCGGGAGTAACGCACGGCGGGTCTCCATCGCCGCAGCGTTGAGCTTGGCGATTCGCTCACGCTCTACCCGATTGCGCTCGCGCGAACGGTGCTCGACATAGGCGCGGCAGCGATCTCCATTGATGTTGGCGACCGGCTCGGTGCCGAAGAATTCGTTCAGAAAACGCATCCTGGCGAGAAATTCCTTGCGACCGGCAATCTTGGCCTGGCGTGCTTCGGTATAGGCGGCGAGGATGTCACCGACAGTCAGGCGGCGGGCATCGGCCCTGGAGATCGGGGGCTGATATTTGCCGGCGGCGGCAGGCCCGAGTTGAGGGCGCAGCATACCTGAAGCGCTAGACACCGCTCCCGTGCGGGCATGATGATGGGTCGTCACGATGGTCCCCTTTTTTGCTCCGAAGTTGTTCGTCCTGCGGACGGGGATCATTAGAAGAGGCAACAAGACCGGCTTTGCAACAAGCAAAATGGGCGATAGTGCCGTGAGATGCAAAGACTTGCGAAAGGCGGCGCAGAATCTCGCCGGCTTGGCTTTCCCGCCGGATGACGAGTCTTGGTGCATTCCCGGAGGGCGGCTGACAGCCGCATCAAAATGGTGGCTCGGGCTATCCCATGTTCCGGTTGCAACCGAGGTGTAAATCTCACGCCGGCCTTCACGGGACGATTTGGCATTTCGAAGCGGGGGAGGTTTCCGATGCCTTGGAAATCTCGCTTTTTTCGGTGACGAACATGCGTTAGCAATAGCCGCGATCCGATGCCACTGCGGGCACCGCGTAGCCTCTCCTCGGCCAAACCTCTTTTTGTCGAATGTACAGGCGCAACTTGGAAGAGCCCCTACGAGCCCTGAGCCATTGCCTCCCGGGTTGGACAATGTTTTTTCTGGTCGGAGTGGCAGGATTTGAACCTGCGACCCCATCGTCCCGAACGATGTGCGCTACCAGGCTGCGCTACACTCCGTGACCAGACCGCGGGCTTATAGCCGCCGAGTTTGGTTACTGCAAGCGCCAATGGCAGCGCTTCTGTCGCATTTCTTTCGCTTTCGCCGCCACGTCATACAGGTTTCAGTTTCCTGTCGCACAAACACGGCTTAAAGGGCATCTGGGTAACCGTCCACTTGCCTCGAAGCACCTGATTCAGCCGCCTGGAGTTTGCAGCCTTGTCGATGAAGATCGTTAGCGATGCCAGACCAAACACATTCGAGTTCGAAACCTCGGCGCTCGTCATGCCGTCCGGGTTTCGCGAATATGATGCGCGCTGGTGGTTCGGCCATCCCGGCTCGAACGAAACGCCGGAACTCAATCTAATCGGCGTCCAGGCGCTCGGCATGGGGCTCGGCACGCTGATCCGTCGCCTGGGTGCCGGACCCGACATCGTCACCGGTCACGATTTCCGCTCCTATTCGCTTGCCATCAAGCTGGCGCTGGTTTCCGGGCTGATGGCGGCCGGCGCACGGGTCAAGGATGTCGGGCTTGCCCTGTCGCCGATGGCTTATTTCGCCCAGTTCGCGCTCGACACGCCGTCCGTTGCCATGGTCACTGCCTCACACAACGAGAATGGCTGGACCGGCGTCAAGATGGGCGCGGCGCGTCCGCTGACCTTCGGTCCGGAGGAGATGAGCGCGCTGAAGGCGATCGTGCTGTCAGGCGATTTCGACCTTGTCGGTGGTGGCTCCTACGCCTTCGTTGCGGATTTCCGCAAAACCTACCTTGACGATCTGACCGCGGGAAAGCGTATCTCCAGGAAGCTCAAGGTGGTGGCCGCCTGCGGCAACGGCACCGCCGGGGCTTTCGCTCCCGAGGCACTGGAAAGGATCGGCTGCGAGGTCATCCCGCTCGACGTCGAGCTCGATCATACGTTTCCCAATTACAATCCCAACCCCGAAGACATGCAGATGCTGCACGCCATTCGCGACAAGGTGCTGGAAACGGGCGCCGATGTCGGGCTAGGCTTCGACGGCGACGGCGATCGCTGCGGCGTGGTCGACAATGAAGGAAACGAGATCTTCGCCGACAAGGTCGGCGTCATGCTGGCGCGCGACATTTCGCACCTCTATCCCGGCTCGACTTTCGTCGTCGACGTCAAGTCGACCGGATTGTTCATGACTGACAAGGTGTTGCGGGAAAATGGCGCGGTCACCGACTATTGGAAAACCGGTCACTCCTATATCAAGCGGCGCGTGGCCGAACTCGGCGCTGTCGCCGGTTTTGAGAAATCGGGCCACTTCTTCTTCAATCCTCCGATCGGCCGCGGCTATGACGATGGCCTGGTCACGGCCATCGCCATCTGCCAGATGCTGGATCGCAGCCCGCAAAGCAGCATGGCTGACCTCTATCGCGATCTGCCGCTGACCTTTGGCACGCCGACCATGTCGCCACACTGCGCCGACGAGCTCAAATACGGCGTCGTCGAGCGCGTCGTAGGCGACTTTCGCAAGATGAAGGACGAGGGCACGGTCTTCGCCGGCCAGAAGATCGGCGAACTGATCACCGTCAACGGCGTCAGGGTCGTGGCGGAGGATGGTACATGGGGGTTGGTGCGGGCATCATCGAACAAGCCGGAGCTTGTGGTGGTGGTGGAGAGCCCGGTATCGTCCGAGCGGCGGCGGCAGATGTTCGAAGCCGTCGATGCGGTGCTGCGCCGCAGCCCCGAAGTCGGCGCCTACAATCAGACTTTTTGAACGCGGGGCTTGTTTTCATGATCGAACGGATCGTCAGTTTTGTGATGAGCGGCGGCGTCGGCTCGCGGCTGTGGCCGTTGTCGCGCGAGGACAATCCCAAGCAGTTCCATGACTTCTCGGGCGACGGCTCAATGCTGGCCAAGACGCTGCGGCGGCTGACCGCGCGGCCGGAAGGCGAAACGCCGGTTTTCCTGATTGCCTCGGAAAGGCACGCCGACCGCGGTCATGCCGACATTGCCGGTCACGAGCTTTCCGGCGGCGGCCCGCTGTTCGAGCCGACCGGACGCAACACCGCGGCGGCCGTCGCTTTGGCAAGCCTGCGCACGCTGTCGGAATTCGGCGACAGCCTGGTGCTGGTGGTGCCGTCCGATCATGAGATCGCGACGCCACAGCAATTCTGGCGGAGCATCGAGGCCGGCACGGCGGCCGCGCGCCAAGGCAGGCTGGTTGTGTTCGGCATCAAGCCCGCCCAACCCGAGACCGGTTACGGCTACATCGAGGTGGCCGGCGAGCGCGATGGCATCTGCGATGTCTCGCGTTTCGTCGAAAAACCCGATCTCGCCACGGCGCAGAGCTATCTCAAGGCTGGCAACTTCTACTGGAACACCGGCATCTTTCTGTTTCGCGCAAGTGCCATGCGCGACGCGTTCATGGCCTTCCAGCCCGACATCTGGAGCGCCACAGAGGCTGCCTACCAGGCTGCGACATCGGATCTTTCCGGCCTCTACATGCCTCTGGATCTCTATGCCGCCATCCCATCGACATCGATCGACTATGCGATCATGGAGCGCGCCAGCGGCATCGCCATGGTGCCGGCCGGCTTTCGCTGGAACGATCTCGGCTCCTGGCAATCGCTGCTCGACGTCGGCCCCTCCGACACGCAGGGCAATGTCATCGTCGGCGATGTCGTCGCCATCGATTGCGAGAACTCCTATATCCGCAGCGACGGCCGCCTGCTGTCGGCCATAGGCCTGAAGGACGTCGCCATCGTGTCGACCGCCGACGCCACTTTCGTTGCTCCGGTCAGTCACAGCCAGAACGTCAAGAAGATCGTCGAGCAGCTCGAAAAAAGCGGCCGCCTTGAGACCAGGTTCACGCCCGCCGACGACCGCGTCATCGAAAGCGGCGCCTGGCAGCGCCGCGTGCACCATTGGCTGTTCGAGGAGACGGTGCCCTTATGGTCGACGGTCGGCGTCGATGAGCGCCACGGCGGGTTCCACGAGGCGCTCGGCTTCGATGCCGCCCCTCTGATGAAACCCAAGCGCATGCGCACGCAGGCCAGGCAGATCTACGCCTTCGCCGTCGCCAAGGCGCGCGGCTGGAACGGCCCGGCCGATCGGCTGATCAGCCACGGCCTCGAATTCATGGCCAGGCACGGACGTACCGACAATGGCGGCTGGGTACGCACGCTCAACGTCGACGGCACCGTCGCCGACGCCGCCGAGGATGCCTATGACCATTCCTGCGTGCTCCTGGCGCTGGCGCATGCCCATATGTGCGGCAATCCCGATGCGTTGCGGCTTGGCCAGGAGACCTTTGCGTTCATCGACGCGCATCTCGAGGACGAACGCCTGACCGGCTTCCGCGAGACCTCGAGCGGCGAGGGCGAGCGCCGCTCCAACCCGCACATGCATCTGCTCGAGGCATTCCTGGCCTGGCATCAGGCGACCGGCGAGCGCGCCCATCTTCGTCGCGCCGCGCGCATCGTCGATCTGTTTCGCAGCCATTTCTTCGACCCGGAAAGCTGGACGCTGGGTGAGTATTTCGACCATGAATGGCGGCCGACCCCTGGTGAGAAGGGCACGTGGACCGAACCCGGCCATCATTTCGAATGGGCCTCGCTGCTGGTCGACTTCGCCGGCCGCAGCGGCCAGAGCGGCTTGACCGGCCTTGCGCGGAAGCTCTACGCGTCGGCGATCGCCAATGGCCTGAACCGCGCCACGGGCCTCGCCTACGGCGCCGTCTCGCGGCAAGGCCTGCCGCTCGACCGCGTCTCGCGCAGCTGGCCGCAGGCCGAAGCGATCAAGGCGGCGATCGCGCTGGACGGTTCGGGCGGTCCCGACCTGAAGCCGGAGATCGAAGCACGGGTCGGCCGGCTGTTCCGCTGGCACATCAATCCGGCGCCGCTCGGCCTGTGGATCGACCGCATCGACGAGCGTGGCCGCTCCTTGGCGAGCGAGGTGCCGGCCAGCATCTTCTATCATCTCGTCTGCGCGCTGACGCAGTATCTGGACGGCACGGCGCCCAAGGATCAGTACGGGCTGGCGACATCCCCGGTCTCGACATAGACCGACTTCAGCTGCGAATAGAGCGCCAGTGCCGCGAGCGAATTCTCGCGGCCGATGCCGGATTGCTTGAAGCCGCCGAAGGGGATTTCGACCGGCGTCAGATTGTAGGCGTTGATCCAGCAGGTGCCGGCCTGCAGTTCGGCGATGACACGATGGGCGCGCGCCAGGTCTCGCGTGAACACGCCTGCGGCGAGGCCGAATTCGGTGTCGTTGGCGCGCTCGATCACCTCGTCCTCGCTGTCAAACTTCAGCACGCTCATAACCGGCCCGAAAATCTCCTCGCGGGCGATGCGCATCGTGTCGGTGACACCGGTGAACACCGTCGGCTCGACGAAGAAGCCATCCTGGAAACCCTGCAGCGAAGGCACATTGCCGCCGCAGGCGAGCACCGCGCCATCCTGCTTGCCGGCCTCTATGTATGAGACGACCTTGTCGTGCTGCGCCTTCGAGACCAGCGGCCCCATCTGCGTGTCCGGATCGAGCGGATCGCCGATGCGGATTTTCTTCGTCCGTTCGGTCAGCCTCTCGACGAAACGGTCATGGATGCCGCTCTGCACGAAGACCCGCGTGCCGTTGGAGCAGATCTGGCCGGTCGAATAGAAATTGCCGAGCATCGCGCCGCCGATGGCATTTTCGAGGTCGGCGTCTTCGAAGACGATCAGCGGCGACTTGCCGCCGAGCTCCATCGTTGCGTGCTTCATCTTTGAGCCGGCGAGCGACAGCACTTTGCGGCCGGTTGGCACCGAGCCGGTCACCGAGACCTTGGCGACGACATCGTGGCCGACAAGGCCGGCGCCGACATCGCCAAAACCCTGGACCACGTTGAACAGCCCGTCGGGCAGCCCGGCCTCGGTGTAGATTTCGGCGAGCGCCAGCGCTGATAGCGGCGTGTTTTCCGATGGTTTGAAAACCATCGCATTGCCCATTGCGAGGGCGGGTGCGGATTTCCAGCCGGCGATCTGGATCGGATAGTTCCAGGCGCCAATGCCGACGCAAACGCCGAGCGCCTCGCGCCTGGTATAGGCAAAGGGTCCGCCGAGATCCACGGCCTCGCCATTAAAGGCGGCGACGGCGCCGCCGAAATATTCCAGGCAGTCGGCCGCCGACGGGGCGTCCGCAACCAGCGTCTCCTGGATCGGTTTACCAGTGTCCAGCGTCTCGATGCGCGCCAGATCGGCATTGCGCGCGCGCAAAATGTCGGCGGCGCGGCGCAGGATGCGGCCGCGTTCGACCGCCTTCAGCCGCGCCCAGGCCGGTTGTGCTGCACGCGCGGCCTCGATCGCGAGCTCCAGCACGTTCGGCGTCGCCGAGCGCAGCATGGCGATGGTCTCGCCGGTTGCCGGATAGATAACCGGCAGCGCTGCGCCGCGCTCGTCGTCGATATAGCGGCCGTTGACATAATGCGATGCCGTTGGCTGGGCGCGCATGACTGTTCTCCAAATCGTCTTGTCGCGGCATGCGGAATATGCGTCCGCCGGATCATGGCCTATCTGTCCGACACCTGCCAGCGCGGATTGATCCATGGTTCCTGGTTGGAAGGTGGCAGCGGCGTACGCCCGAGAATGTGGTCGGCGGCCTTCTCGCCGGTCATGATCGACGGAGCGTTGAGATTGCCATTGGTGACGCGCGGGAAGATCGAGGAATCGGCGACCCGAAGCCCTTCGACGCCAATGACGCGGCATTCTGGATCGACGACGCTCATCGCATCGTCGGCACGGCCCATCTTGCAGGTGCCGCACGGGTGATAGGCGCTTTCGACGTGGTCGCGGATGAAGGCGTCGAGCTCCTCATCCGATTGCACATGTGAACCTGGCGACAGTTCCTTGCCGCGGTACGAATCGAAGGCCGCCTGCCCGAAGATCTCGCGGGTCAGCCGGATGCAGTGGCGGAACTCCGTCCAGTCGTCCGGATGCGACATGTAGTTGAAGCGGATCACCGGCTTCGATTTGGGATCGGGCGAGCGCAGCGTGACCGAACCGCGCGACTTCGACCGCATCGGCCCGACATGCGCCTGGAAGCCGTGCGCCTTGGCCGCCGCCTTGCCGTCATAGCGGACCGCGGCCGGGATGAAATGATACTGGATATCGGGATAGTCGACGCCGGCGCGCGAGCGTACGAAGGCGGCCGCCTCGAAATGATTGGTGGCGCCGAGGCCGGACTTGAAGAACAGCCATTGTGCCCCGATCAGCGCCTTCGAGAACGGGTTCAAGACGGAGTTCAGCGTGATCGGCTTTGTCGATTCCTGCTGGATGTAAAGTTCCATATGGTCCTGCAGATTGCGGCCGACTCCGGGCCGGTCGACAATCACCGGGATGCCATTCTCCCTAAGGTGCTGGCCGGGGCCGATGCCGGACAGCATCAGGATCTTGGGCGAGTTGATCGAGGACGCGGCAACGATCACCTCGCGCCGCGCTCTGACCATCTGAATCCGTTTGCGCACTTCGATCTCGACGCCGGTGGCGCGTTGATTCTCGATGATTACCCGCCGGGCGAAACCCTTGACCAGGCTGACATTTTTCCGCCTCAGCGCCGGCCTCAGATAGGCGCTCGCGGCCGACCAGCGACGGCCGCCGCGGATGGTCTGCTCCATCGGCCCAAAGCCTTCCTGCTTCGCGCCGTTATAGTCGTCGGTCAGCTCGAAACCGGCCTGACGGCCTGCCTCGACGAAGGCGCCGTAGAGTGGGTTCGTCCTCGAGCCGCGCTGCACAGTCAGCGGGCCGCCGTGGCCGCGCCAGCCATTCTCGCCGCCATTGCTGTCCTCCATGCGCTTGAAGTACGGGAGCACATCGGCAAAGCCCCAGCCGGTCGCGCCCTGTTCGGCCCAATGGTCGAAGTCGCGGGCATGGCCGCGCACATAGACCATGCCGTTAATCGAGGATGAGCCTCCGATGACTTTGCCGCGCGGCGTCGCCAGCACGCGGCCGCCGAGATGCGGCTCCGGCTCGCTGGCGAAGCCCCAGTCGTAAAGGCTCATATTGAGCGGGATCGACAGCGCCGACGGCATCTGGATCAGCGGCCCGATATCGCTGCCGCCATATTCGATGACGATCACCGAATGCTTGCCGTCCTCCGACAGCCGGTAGGCCATGGCCGAGCCGGCCGAGCCGGAGCCGATGATGACGAAATCCGCTTCAAGCATGGTTCATGCGCGCCCGTGGTTCATATGCGCAATGAAATCGGCCAGCGAGACGTTGCCGCCGGTTGCCATCACCAGAACGGTCTTGCCGGTTATGTCGACCTTGCCGCCGAGCACCGCCGCCAGCGAGGCAGCGCCGGATGGCTCGAGCACCAGCTTCAGCCGCTCGAAGGCGAGGCGCATGGCGCGCCGCACCGAAGCATCGTCGACGGTGACGCCGCGAACGCCGGCGGCCTTCACCGCTGCGAACGGCGCGTCGCCGGGCCGCCGCGACATCAGCCCGTCGCAGATCGATTTCGGTCCGATCGGCATGGTTTCGATGGCGCCATGCGCGAGCGACGAGCCCATGCCGTCAAAACCTTCCGGCTCGACGCCGATGATCTCCGTGGCGGGCGACAGATAGTGGAAGGCCAGCGAAACGCCACCGATCAGCCCGCCACCGCCGACCGAACAGAACAAGCCATCGGCCTCCACTTGCCTGGCGGCGAGCTGGTCGAGTGCCTCCAGTCCGGCGCCGGCCTGGCCGGCGACGATCTCCGGAGCGTCGAACGGGTGCAGCAGCGCCAAGCCATCGCTCGCGGCGATCTCACGCGCTCTGGCGGCGGCGACTTCCTCACGCGCGCGTTCGCCATGGTCAGTCAGCACCACGCGCGCGCCATACCCTGACGTGGCATCGCGTTTGGCGGCAGGGGCGTCGATCGGCATGACGATGGTGACGGGAATGCCAAGCGCTTGGCCAGCCGCCGCTAGCCCCTGCGCAAAATTGCCGGAGGAGTAGGCGACGACGCCCTTTTTGGTTTCGTCAGGCGAGAGCTTCTTCAGCCGCCAGTAGGCGCCGCGCACCTTGAACGATCCTGCCCATTGCAGCGATTCGGCCTTGACGAAGACGCGGGCGGCGCCGGTCTCGCGGGCAAGTGCCGCCGATTCCAGGAGCGGCGTGATCTGCGTCGCCTTGGAGGTGACGGCATAGGCCTGCCTGAGATGGTCGAGCGAGGGGACGAGACTATCTGCCATCATTCGCCTCGCGGAAAGCGCTTCTGCTCTTCGAGCAGGTCGAGGTTCATGTGGTTGCGCATGTAGCGCTCCGATGCCTTCTGCAGCGGCTGGAATTCCCAGGGATAATGGGTGCCGTTGCGCAGCGCCGGGTAGACCACCCAGCGGCGTGCCTGGCTGGCACGCACCGCTGCATCGAACGCCGCCATGTCCCAGCGCGCCCGCACCTTGTCGGAGAAAGCGGTCACCAAAGCCGCATTGGCCGGATCGGCGGCGAGGTTGGTCGATTCCAGCGGATCCGATTCAAGATCAAACAGTTGCGGCGGATCGATCTCGCAATGGATGAATTTGTAACGGCCCTCGCGCAGCGCCACCATCGGCGCGTTCGAGCCTTCGGCGGCATATTCCATCAGCACCGGCGCGGAGCGCTTCTTTCCATTCAGCAGCGGCAGCAGCGACTGGCCGTCGGTCCACGACGCAATCGCGCTGATGTCGATGCCGGCGAGGTCGCAAAGCGTCGGCGTCACGTCGAGGTTGGAGACCGGCGTGTCGATCAGCCCGGCGGCGATGCCTTTGCCGGCGATCATCAGCGGCACCCGCGCCGAACCTTCGAAGAAGCACATCTTGAACCACAGGCCGCGCTCGCCGAGCATGTCGCCGTGGTCCGAGCAGAACAGGATGATCGTGTCGTCGAGCATGTGCGTGTGCTCGAGCACCGACATCAATTCGCCGAGCTTGTCGTCGAGATATGAGATGTTGGCGAAATAGCCACGGCGCGCGCGGCGGATCTGCTCCGCTGTGATGTCAAAGCTGTCATAGTCGCTGGCGCGGTAGAGCCGCTGCGAATGCGGGTCCTGCCTGTCGTAAGGAATGAAGCCGACCTCAGGCTCGAGCGCCGGGCAATCCTCGTAGAGGTCCCAGTATTGCCGCCGTGCGACGTAAGGATCGTGCGGATGGGTGAAAGAAACCGTCAAGCACCAGGGCCGATGTGCGGCATCGTCGGAGACGCGGGCAAAATCATAAAGCTTCTGCACGGCATGGAAGGCGACCTCGTCGTCATATTCCAGCTGGTTGGTGATCTCAGCAGTACCGGCGCCGCTGACGGAGCCGAGATTGTGATACCACCAGTCGATGCGCTCGCCGGGTTTGCGATAGTCGGGCGTCCAGCCGAAATCGGCCGGATAGATGTCGGTGGTCAGCCGCTCCTCGAAACCGTGCAACTGGTCCGGCCCGACGAAATGCATCTTGCCGGAGAGGCAGGTGTGATAACCGGCGGCGCGCAGATGATGGGCAAAGGTCGGGATCGAAGACGCGAATTCGGCGGCGTTGTCATAGACCCCGGTGCGTGACGGCAACTGGCCGCTCATGAATGCGGCGCGGCCCGGCGCGCAGAGCGGCGAGGCCGTGTAATTGTTGCAAAAACGCGCCGAACGCGCGGCGAGCGCCTTCAGATGCGGCGCGTGCAGGAAGTCCGCCGGCCCATCCGGAAACAGCGTTCCGTTGAGCTGATCGACCATGACGATCAGGATGTTGGGTCGCTTGGATGTCACTGCTTCTGCCGTCCGCTGAGCTTCGTTTCGAGATAGTCCTCGACCAGTGCGATCGCGGTCGCGGCATCGGGAACACCGTCTTTCAGCGCGCGCCTGATATAGAGCCCGTCGATCAGCGCCGCCGTCGCTTCGGCGACCCGGTCGGCCTCGCTTCTCGGCAGGATCCCGGCCAGCCCGCTGAGCAGATTGGAATGCAGCCGCCGCGCATAGACCTTGAGCAGCCGTCGAAGCGCTGCCGATTTCTGCGCCTCGACATAGAAGGCGAGCCAGGCGGCGATCGTTTCGGGCTGGAACTGGATGTCGGAGAAATTGACCGCGACCACCGCCGAGACGCGCTGGCGCGCCGTGCCGGCCGCGCGAAGTGCACGGCGCGTATCGGCGGTGAGCTCGCTGAGGATGTGCCGCATCGTCGCCAACAGCAATTCGTCCTTGACGCCGAAATAATGGTGGGCAAGCGCCGAGGACACGCCGGCGCGCCCGGCGATTTCCGACATCGTCACATCAAGCGAACCGCGCTCGCCGATCGCCGAGATCGTTGCATCGATTAGCGCCCTGCGGCGCAACGGCTCCATTCCGAGTTTCGGCATTCTTGCTCCGGCCTGTTGGGGCAAGATTATTTTTTATTGACGCATCAATCAACAAAAATCCGGCCTGATTTGCTGGCAAAAGCCAGGCACTATGACCAGATGATCAAGATCAAGCGATTGTGCGGTTCTGGCCCCTTCACGAAGCCGGCGGAACGGTTCATGCTTGAACAATGCTGAGGCGCGCTGCAAGTATCGCGTAGCCCGGGTCCACAGGATGGAGATCGCCATGACAGCATGCATCGTCGGTTGGGCGCATTCGCGCTTCGGCAAGCTCGAAGGCGAGACGCTGGAGGGCCTGATCACCAAGGTGGCAGTCGAGGCGCTCGATCATGCCGGCATCGGTCCGGATGACGTCGACGAGATCGTGCTCGGCCACTTCAACGCCGGGTTTTCCGCCCAGGATTTCACCGCGAGCCTGGTCCTCCAGGCAGACGACCGGCTGCGCTTCAAGCCTGCGACCCGCGTCGAGAACGCCTGCGCCACCGGCTCGGCGGCGGTCAGGCAAGGCATCCGCGCCATCGACGCCAATGCCGCCCGTATCGTGCTGGTGGTCGGCGCCGAGCAGATGACGACGACGCCCGGTCCCGAGATCGGCAAGAACCTGCTCAAGGCCTCGTATCTGCCGGAGGACGGCAACACGCCGGCAGGTTTCGCCGGCGTCTTCGGCAAGATCGCCCAAGCCTATTTCCAGCGCTACGGCGACCAGTCGGATGCGCTGGCGATGATCGCCGCCAAAAACCACAAGAACGGCGTCGACAATCCCTACGCGCAGATGCGCAAGGATTTCGGCTACGAGTTCTGCCGGCAGGAAAGCGAAAAAAACCTCTTCGTCGCCGGTCCGCTGAAGCGCACAGACTGCTCGCTGGTGTCGGACGGTGCCGCCGCGCTTGTCCTTGCCGACACGGCCACGGCGCTGAAGATGCGCCGCGCCGTCGCCTTCCGCGCCAACGAGCATGTGCAGGATTTCCTGCCGATGTCGAAGCGCGACATTCTCGCCTTCGAAGGCTGCGAGCAGGCGTGGAACCAGGCGCTGAAGCAGGCGGGCGTGACGCTCGGCGACCTGTCCTTCGTCGAGACGCATGACTGTTTCACCATCGCCGAACTGATCGAGTATGAGGCGATGGGCCTGGCAAAGCCGGGCGAGGGCGCCAAGCTGGCCCTGGATGGCGAGACGGCGAAAAATGGAAGGCTGCCGGTCAATCCGTCCGGTGGACTGAAGGCCAAGGGCCACCCGATCGGTGCCACCGGCGTATCGATGCATGTGCTGAGCGCCATGCAGCTTGTCGGCGAGGCGGGCGGCATCCAGGTGCCGGGAGCAAAACTCGGCGGCATCTTCAACATGGGCGGTGCCGCGGTCGCCAACTACGTTTCCATTCTCGACCGGATCAGATAAACCCGCCCGCATTCGCGGGAGGTGACATGGCAAATCCGGTTCTGGTCGAAGTCTTGCGCGGCGCAATCGTCGAGAGTGCTCATCGCGGCGCTGTTGCCGTCTTCGACGCCGACGGCAAGCCTGTCTGGGAGATCGGCGACACGGCACAACCGGTGTTCCCGCGTTCGGCGGTCAAGGCGATCCAGGCGCTGCCGCTGGTCGAGAGCGGCGCTGCCGATGCCTACGGCTTCGGTGATCGGGAGCTGGCGCTGGCCTGCGCCTCGCATTCCGGCGAGCCGTCACATGTCGAGCTGGCGCGCGCCATGCTGGCGAAGGCCGGCTTGGACGAGACGGCACTCGAATGCGGCGCGCATTGGCCTTCGAGCCATGGAGCGACCCTGGCACTTGCCCGCGCCGGCAGCGTGCCGAACGCGCTGCACAACAATTGTTCCGGCAAGCACTCGGGCTTTCTCTGCACCTGCGTTCACAGCGGCATCGCCCATCGTGGTTACGTCAAGGCTGGCCATGCCTCGCAGGAGATGGTGCGCGAAGCGATGCAGGCGGTGACCGGTGCTGCCCATGACGCCGATCACCGCGGCACCGACGGCTGCTCGATTCCGACCTATGCCGTGCCCCTGCGCAGCTTTGCCCTTGGCTTTGCCCGCATGGCGACAGGTGCCGGGTTCGAGCCGGTGCGCGCCCGGGCGGCGAAGCGGCTGCTTTCCGCCTGCATGGCCGAGCCGTTTTTCGTCGCCGGCACGGGCAGGTCCGATGTCGCGATGATGGACGCCGCACCGGGCCGGATTTTCGTCAAGGGAGGCGCCGAAGGTGTTTTTTGTGCAGCCCTTCCGGAGCTTGGCCTTGGCATCGCGCTGAAGTGCGACGATGGCGCCGGCCGCGCCGCTGAAGTGATGGTCGCGGCCGTGCTGGCTAAGCTTTTGCAAGCCGACCAGGCGCTCGCAGCGAAACTGACCGAACAGGCAAATCCGCCTATCGAGAGCCGGATCGGCGCCAAGGTTGGCGCGCTCCGGCCGACGGCCACCTTCAACTGACGTGGTTGCGCTCGACGGTCAAATGCGCGTAGCCGGCATTGCCTGATGCGGCGAGGTCACCGGTCACTCGCTCGGCCCAGCGTTGGCCGACGATCGCGCCGTTCTGGACTCCGTCGATGACATTGTCGGAGATGATTGCCGTTCCGGCACCTTCAACCACGCTGACGGCGATGCCGGTTCCGGCCTTGCGGACGATGTTTCCCGTGGCGACCACATTGCGCATGAACGGTCCCCAGCCGATCTGCATGCCGTAGAGCGGCGCATTCTCGATGACGTTGCCGGAAACGGTGGTGTCGGCCTCGACGCTGATGCCGACGCCGAAGCCGGGCGCGTCGGCAGGGTAGGGGCCGCTGGTCGACAGATTGCGGACGATGTTGCCGGAGCACACGCCCATGCGGCCGCCCTCATTGAAATTGACGATCGAAATACCGTTCGCGGCGCCATCGACGATGTTGTTGCCGATGACGGCGCCTTCGAACGAGAATTCGGAATACACGGCCGTCTCGCCCGAACGCGAGCAGGTGTTGCCGGTGATCTGCAAATTGCTGGAAGTGTTGGCGCGGATCGCCGAGAACGCGCAGTCCGAGACAATATTGCCGGAGATGATGACGTTGCCGGCGCGGAACGCATTGATGCCGTTGCCGTTCTGGCCGGTTCCGCCGCTGCGCGCCTGGATGCGCTCGATCCGGTTGCCGCTGACGATGGTGCCGTCTTCAGCCGCCTGCCAGCGGTGCACGAGAATGCCGCCATTGGCGCAGTCGGAGACGCTATTGCCTGATATTTCCAGGCCATCGGCCTCGACCGAATAGATGCCGGCATCGGCCGCACCGGAAATCTCCAAGCGCTCGATGCGGCCCGAGGCGTGCTCGAGCGCCAGACCGTTCTTGCCGCTGCCGGTAAGCTGGCAATTGTCGACGACCAGATGGGCGATGCGGCGCAGATCGAGCAGGCCTTGCGTGTAGTCGCCCATCCAGCGTTTGCGGCCATCGAACACCAGCCCACTGAGTTCGATGTGCTCGGCCCGTTCGGCCATGATGAGATGGCCATTGCCGCCATAGACGATCCGCGATGCGCCCGGCACGCCGGACAGGCGCACGCGGCCGGGCAGCGACAGGTTGGAAACGATATAGATCCCCGGCGGCAGGAACACCGGCATGTCGCGGTCGTGCGCGTCGCGCAGCAGCTTGGTGAAAGCCTTGCTCTGATCGTCAAGCGCACCGGGCCGGACGCCGAGCTCGGTCGCGTTGATCGCGCCACGCATCGCGGCTTTCTCGATGCTTGGCAGGTTTTTCGCCGCTGCCTTGCCGAGCGAAAGCCCCATGACGGCAAAGCCGGCGGTCTGCGCAAGCAGCGTTCGTCTGTTCAACATCGGCACAGATTCCTTGCGTTCAACGGTCGCGCCGCAGGATTCGTGCCAGACAGGATCGGCCCGGATCGGCTCCGACGTCGGTTCGCCGGCTACGGCTTGTGGAGTCGTCGCGTCAGGCATAAGTTCGATAAATGAGCAGGGCTTTCACCCGCGAGGAAGACAGCGAAAACGCCATCGCCGGCATCGGCGAGCGGCCGATCAGTCATCACCGCAATCTGGTGACGGAACGCGGCCTGACGCTGATCGATGCGGAGGTGGCCGCTCTGCGCGACGAACTGGGCAGAGCCGAAAAGAGGGCCGACCGCGAGCGTATCGCGCTGGTGTCGCGTGATCTCCGCTACTGGACGGCGCGGCGCGAAAGCGCCGAGCTTTCGGTGCCGGAACCGGGCAGCGACATGGTTCGCTTCGGCATGGGCGTCACGCTGGAAAGCCACGACGGCAAGAAGGTTCACTGGAAGATCGTCGGCGAGGACGAAGCCAATCCCGCTAAGGGGACAATTTCTCATATGTCGCCGATGGCGATGGCCTTGTTCGGCAAGAAGGTCGGCGAAGTTGCCGTGGTCAATGGCAAGGAATGGGAGATCGTCAAGCTCTCCGACAGTTAGTCTTCGAGCTTGACGACATGATCGCGGAAGAACGCTGAGGCGCCGGCCTCGTCGATTTCGCCGGCGGCGACCATCATGACCAGTTGAATAATGTCCGCCTGCTCGGCTTCGATGCTCAGCCCGTTGAAATAAAGGAACAGATCGGCCGCCGCAAAAGCCGTGCGCTTGTTGCCGTCGACGAATGGATGGTTCTTGGCAATGCCGAAAAGATAGGCGGCTGCGAGTTCACAGAGATCGGGCTCGCCATAGATTTCTCTTTGCTGCGGCCTGTAAAGCGCCGACTCCAGCATTCCTTGATCGCGGATTCCCGCTGCGCCGCCGTGGAGGCGCAACTGCTCGGCGTGAAGCGCCTCCACGAACTCCCTCGAATGATGCTCGGTCATTTTGCGAGCGCGCGGTAGGCAACCTCGTACTTCTTCATCCGCTCGCGCGCGATCTTCATCTTGCGCTCGAATTCTTCGGCAGTGTCCTCGGTGCGGCGCAGGCGAAGCTCATCGCCCTCCTGGACGATGACGATGCTGTCGCCGGCCTTCAGGTTCATGCGGTCGAGAATTTCCTTCGGCAGGATCACGCCTTCGGAATTACCGATCTTGCGAATGGTCGTGTTCATGGTGAGACATCCTGTTGCAACGCTGATTATAACCAACCGTGTTTCTGTGGCAACAGACATTATAACAACAGCGCATCAGCCGACCTTAAGCAGCCGGTCCATCAGCCGCTCCGCCGCTTCGGGGATAACCGTGCCGGGCGGGAAGATTTCAGTGGCGCCTGCCTGCCGGACTGCGTCGTAATCCTGCGGTGGAATGACGCCGCCGGCGACGATCAGCATGTCGTCGCGGCCGAGCTTCTTCAGCGCATGCTTGAGTTCGGGAATAAGCGTCAAATGGCCCGCAGCCAGCGACGAGGCGCCGACGATGTGCACGTCATGCTCGACGGCCAGCCTGGCGATCTCGTCCGGAGTCTGGAACATCGGCCCGACGGTGACGTCGAAGCCTAGGTCGGCAAAGGCGGTGGCGATCACTTTCTGGCCGCGATCATGGCCGTCTTGCCCCATCTTGGCGACCAGAATGCGCGGCTTGCCGCCGGACTTTTCCTCGAACGCGACGATCTTGTCCTGCAGCCGGTCGACCACCGGATTGTCGCCGAGCGCGTTGCGATAGACGCCGGAGATCGTCTGCACCGAGGCGACATGGCGGCCGAAAACTTTTTCCAGCGCCAGCGAAATCTCGCCGACCGTGGCGTTGGCGCGTGCGGCCCGGATGGCGAATTCCAGCAGGTTTCCGTTACTCCCGGCAGCACGGGTCAGCGCATCGAGCGCGCTCTCGACGGCGGCGACGTCGCGCGTACCTTTCAGCCGCTGCAGCTTCGACAATTGCCGTGCCCTGACCTCGGCATTGTCGATCTTCAGCACGTCGACTTCGATGTCCGTGCCGGGACGGTGGGCATTGACACCGACCACGATCTGTTCGCCGGAATCGATGCGCGCCTGGGTGCGCGCGGCAGCCTCTTCGATGCGCAGCTTCGGTAGGCCCTTTTCGATCGCCGCGGCCATGCCGCCGAGGCTCTCGACCTCCTCGATATGCGCAAGCGCACGCGCCGCCAGATCATGTGTCAGCCGTTCGACATAGGCGGAGCCGCCCCACGGGTCGATAATGCGCGTCGTGCCGGATTCCTTCTGCAGGATGAGCTGTGTGTTGCGGGCGATGCGGGCCGAATGGTCGGTCGGCAGCGCCATTGCCTCGTCGAAGGAATTGGTGTGCAGCGACTGCGTATGGCCTTGAGTCGCCGCCATCGCCTCGATCATGGTGCGGATGATGTTGTTGTAGGGGTCCTGCGCCGTCAGCGACCAGCCCGAAGTCTGGCAGTGGGTGCGCAGCGACAGCGAGCGCTCGTCCTTCGGCGAAAAGTTCTTCAGCATTAGGCTGGCCCACAATACGCGCGCTGCTCTCAGCTTGGCGACTTCCATGAAGAAATTCATGCCGATCGCCCAGAAGAAGGAAAGGCGCGGCGCGAAACGGTCGATGTCGAGGCCGGCCGCGACGCCGGCGCGGGCATATTCGATACCGTCTGCAATCGTGTAGGCGAGCTCGAGATCCGCCGTCGCTCCCGCCTCCTGCATGTGATAGCCGGAGATCGAGATCGAATTGAACTTCGGCATGTGCTTCGACGTGTAGGAAAAAATGTCCGACACGATCCGCATCGAAGGTTTTGGCGGATAGATGTAGGTGTTGCGCACCATGAACTCTTTCAGGATGTCGTTCTGAATGGTCCCGGTGAGGTCCTTCTGCGCAACGCCCTGTTCCTCCGCCGCGACGATATAGAGCGCCATGATCGGCAGCACCGCGCCGTTCATCGTCATCGATACCGTCATCTCGTTAAGCGGGATGCCGTCGAACAGCTGGCGCATGTCGAGAATGGAATCGATGGCGACGCCGGCCATGCCGACATCGCCGGCGACGCGCGGATGGTCGCTGTCGTAGCCGCGGTGCGTGGCGAGATCGAAGGCGACCGACAGGCCTTTCTGGCCGGCGGCAAGGTTGCGTCGGTAGAAGGCGTTGGACTCTTCGGCCGTCGAGAAGCCGGCATATTGCCGGATCGTCCAGGGTTGCTGGACATACATCGTCGGATAGGGGCCGCGCACGAAAGGCGGCAGGCCTGGATAGGTATCGAGGTGCGGCAAGCCCTTGAGATCGCCCTGGTTGTAGAGATGCTTGACGGCGATTCCTTCCGGCGTCATCCGCTGGCCTTTGATCTCGACCGGCGCCCGCCGTGGCGGCGACCAGGCGATCTGGCTGAAATCCGGGATCATGGCACGGCTCCGATCGACTGATCGATGCGGATCGGAAATAGCGGCTCGCACACCGCAACGCCTTCGGTGAAGGCAGGCCGCCGCTCCGCCGCCAGCGTCTCGACCGGACGCTCGGTCTTCGACGGGTGCAGCGTCGTGCCGACGATCGCCCGTTCGCCCGCCTGGTAGGCTGTGTTGCGGCGGGCGGAAGCTGCCTGGACGCGCCTCTGGATGTGGCCTTGCTCAAGGCTGGTCAGCACGCCGCCTTCCGCCTCGATCTGCTGGAACTCCTGCCAGGCCGCCGCGCAGAGCTCCGCAGTCAGCGCTTCGACGGCCCCCGAACCGCAAACCGGATCGGCGACGTGGTCGATATTGCTTTCATTGGCCATGATCAGTTGCGCGTTGCGGGCAACGCGGCGGGCAAAACCCGCGGGCAGGCCGTGCGCGATCGTGTGCGGCAGGATGGCGATCGAATCCGCGCCGCCGGCGGCAGCGGCAAAAGCGGCAATGGTGGTGCGCAGGATGTTGGTTTCCGGATCGGCCGCCGTCATCATCCGGAAGGATGTTTCGGCATGGATGCTGGCGGTGGAGGGCGGTATCGAGCAGGCCTCCTGGACACGCGCCCACAGCCTGCGCAACGCCCTGACCTTGGCCGTCGAAACGAACTGGTCCTGGTCGACGCTGAGCGCAAAACCGATATGCGGCGCCGCGTAGACGAGCGGCTGGCGCGCCTTCTCGAACAGCCTCAAATAGGAGACGGCCGAGGCGAGCATGGTGCCAAGCTCCTGCGCCTCGGTGGCGCCGGCATTGTGGAATACCCGCCCGTCGGCCTCCAGCAGCACGCCGGGCACACCCATCGAAAAGAAATGCGCCAGCGATTGCGGCATCGAAGCCTGCAAAGCCTCGATCGACATGCGCAGCCTGCCGGTCCCGGCAAAGATCGCCGCCGGATCGATGCCGAAGGAGAGGTTGAGCTTTGCCGGGTCGGAGCGGCGCTTGGTCAAAAACGCCACCAGCCAGTCGGCCACGGCACGGCTCCAGGGATGGGCGTCGATGCGGATCTGGATGCGGTTGAGCGGCACGCCGTCGAGCACGCCCTCCAGCGCCTCCGCCGTCCTCGGCAAGCCATAGCCGAAGGCGTTCGGCGCACCCTCGAAGACAAGCGACAGTCCGGTGGCACCCTGCGCGACGTCTTCCAGCGCCTGCGCACTGGCGCGGCCTATGTCCGGATCGTCGATGCGCTGGCTGACGATCCACGGTGATCCCGGGTTGGCGCGCACGACAGGCTCGGCGGTTACCGAACGCTCGTAGAGCGGCTCGATGCGGATGGCGTCGTCCGTATGCGAGACGAGCTTTTCCTCGAAGGACCCGCCGGCCAGCGCCTTCTCCGCCAGCGCCAGCCATCGTTGCCGGTCGACGTTCGGAAGTTCGGCATCCTGGGTCAAGGCACCGGCGCCCATCGGTTCTCCTCGTTCTAGCGGCCGCAGCGGCCGACTATGTCAGTCTACGGTCCCCGGCCCGATATCACAATGCAGCACACATGCGGTGCAACTCGCCTTCCGTGACGGTGACCGTCAACCGATTGCCAAACATGGGCAGGTTCCGCAAGCTCCAAAAGCCATTTTCGACGGTGCCCATTGTCGCTGCGCAATGGCCTCACTATACCTGCGGCGGGGCTCCCTTTTCTTCAAGGGATCAGGGCATTCAACCCTATAGGTTTGCGGAGAGACCGGACACATGGCCGACGATACCAGTATCTTCATAGGGGCCAGCCGCAAGCCGGACGACAGTTATCAGCGGCCCGAACAGCTTTTGCTGCAATATGGCAATCGTCATGGCCTGGTCACCGGCGCGACCGGCACCGGCAAGACGGTGACCCTGCAGATATTGGCCGAGGGTTTCTCAAATGCCGGCGTGCCGGTATTCTGCGCCGACATCAAGGGCGACCTGTCGGGTATCGCTATGATGGGCACAGCGCAGGATTTCCTGGTCAAGCGGGCCGAGCAGGTCAAGCTCGATCCCTATGAATTCCAGGAATTCCCGGTCATCTTCTGGGATCTGTTCGGCGAGCAGGGCCACCCGATCCGCGCCACCATCTCGGAGATGGGGCCGCTGCTTCTGTCGCGGTTGATGAACCTTTCCGAGGCGCAGGAAGGCATCATGAACATCGCCTTCCGCATCGCCGACGAGGAAGGCCTTCTGCTGCTCGATTTGAAGGACCTGCAGTCACTGCTGGCCAATATCGCCGACCGCGCCGAAGAGATCGGCGCCCGCTACGGCAATGTGACGAAGCCTTCGGTCGGCGCGATCCAGCGCACGCTGCTGGTCCTGGAGCAGCAGGGCGCTGCCAATTTCTTCGGCGAGCCGGCATTGCGGATATCCGACATCATGCGCACCACGCGCGATGGACGCGGCGCCATCAGCGTGCTCGCCGCCGACAAGCTGATGATGAATCCGCGGCTCTATGCGACGTTCCTTCTGTGGCTGATGTCGGAACTGTTCGAGGAACTGCCGGAAGTCGGCGACCCGGACAGGCCGAAGCTGGTCTTCTTCTTCGACGAGGCGCACCTTCTGTTCGACGACGCCCCGAAGGTGTTGGTCGACCGCGTCGAGCAGGTGGTCCGGCTGATCCGCTCGAAGGGCGTCGGCGTTTATTTCGTCACGCAAAATCCGCTGGATATCCCCGAAACGGTGCTGGCCCAGCTCGGCAACCGCGTGCAGCACGCACTCCGTGCCTACACGCCGCGCGAACAGAAGGCCGTCAGGACGGCGGCCGAGACGTTCAGGCCTAATCCCGACTTCGACTGCGCAACCGTGATCACGCAGCTCGGCACCGGCGAGGCGCTTGTCTCGACGCTGGAAGCCAAGGGCGTGCCGTCCATGGTGCAGCGAACGCTGATCCGCCCGCCGTCATCGCGCCTTGGCCCGATCACGCCCGACGAGCGCCGCAAGCTGATCACCGAGAGCCCGGTTGCGGGACAATACGATCAGACCATCGACCGCGAATCGGCCTTCGAGATGCTGCAGAAGAAGGCCAAGGACGCCCAGGAGGCACAGGCGCAGCAACAGGAAAGCGGCCGTTCGCGCTGGACCATTCCCGGCTTCGGCAATGACGATCCCCAGCCGACCGGCGGCCGCCGCGCGCCGCGCCCCTCCAACCGTCAGACCGTTGCGGAGGCGGCGATCAAATCCATCGTGCGCTCGGTCGGCTCGTCGGTCGGACGGGCGATCGTCCGCGGGATTTTGGGGAGCTTGTCCAGGGGCAGGTGAGGGGCATCGCACCGAAGGGCGGGCATCTGTGTTGGCAAATTCTGTCTTGCACATCAAGTGCCGGTGGCCAGATCTGAAGGACAGCGGACGGCGGCTATGCGCCCATAGCTGCCGTCGGACCGTCTGCAAAAGTGTAAACGCGTATCGGCGGTAGCTAGTTCAGCGTCGCCAACAGGCGCGCGGCAGCCTTCAAATCTTCCGTACTCGCGCCTTCTACGAAATGCTCCGCAACCGATTGCAAGAGCTCGCGAGCGCCGTCGATCTCGCCTCGCCCAGCCATCAACGTTGCCATATCAATTGCGGTTCGCAGCTCCCATGCCCGCGCGCCTTGACTCCGGCTCAACTCCAGTGCCTGCATTAGGGATGCGCCGACCTCGTCGCGATTGCGTTCCGACAGTTGTTGGAGAAGAAGGCCTCCCTTCATCCGCAGCAACTCCGGAAGGTACAATTGGTCACCGTTCTTTTCGACTTGACCAACTGAATCACCGATCAGCGCGACTGCTTCGTCGACCCGACCGATCGCGGATAGTCCTCTAACCAGCGAGAGGTTGAGCTCGGTCGTGAGCAATTCGTAAGGTGCTGCGTGGAGGTTTTGGAGAGAACTCTGGAGGCCCCCGACCCCACCTGTCGCATCCCCGTGCCGGATTGCGACTTCGCTTTTGAATCCCCGACCGACCAGCAGATAAGGGGCCATGGAATGGGACTCGGCGCGGGAAATCAGCATGTCGATGTGTGCCTCCGCGCTCTCCAGTTCCCCGGCCCACAGGAACACCGATATTCCCCAGATCAGGGCGATCGCCAGAGTCAGCGAGTGGTCCATGGCGGCGGCCTCTTCGACGGCCTGTCGAGCACGTTCCATGGCTTGGTCCGGATGGCCTTGCAGCCAAAGGTTCCTCGCCAGGATAGCCTTGGCCAGGATTTTGCCCTCGAAACCGAGATAGACCGTTGTGGTTCGCTGAGAGCGTGGCCCACGATCCAGCGCTGCCTCAAGCTCCGCGCGGGCTTCGGCCAGGTCACCACGAAGGTGAAGCGATATCCCCAGAATGGTATGCGCCAACGCAATCGCGACCGGATCCTCCAGGGTCGCGGCTATGGCTGAACAGCGTTTTGCAAACTGGAGGGCGGTCACGAAGTTGCCTGTCCGCAGGTGGAACATGTTGAGCGGACCCAGCAGGCGCACTTGATCCAACGTATCACCGCGTTCTTCGGCGATCGCCAGGCTTTTCTCCAGGGCGACGCGCGCCGCATCACGCCCTCCCCGCATGAACATCAGGGACACACCCAAGGCTGCCTGGAGATGCATCTCGTCAAGTCCGCCAAGAGCGGCATCGTCGAGAGCGAATATCGCGCGTTCTGACCAGCGATGACACTCCGGCAACAAGGACATCGCCAGGAAAACAGGCGCGGCAGCAGTGGCAAGTCCGATGCCGATATCGACGTTTCCGCCCTCGCCGAAGCACCATTCCAGAGCGGCCCGCACATTGTTGATGGCGGCGAAGTGAGGAGCCCGCTCCTCGCCGGTCGCCAGACCTGGCCACTCGATACCTGTTTGCTCAAGCCATCTTCGATAGTAGGCGGCGTGGCGCACCGCCAGATCGGCGGCCTCGGCGTCATCTATGCTGATATCGAGGACGTAGGCGCGCGTGGTATCCAGGAGCCGATAGCGCATCATCGCTCCGAGCGGGCGCGTCGCTATGATCGACTTGGCAACAAGACTATCCATGGCATTAAGAACCGTCGATCTGTCGAGGGCAGCGCTTGTGACGACTTCCAAGACCGCATCGAGCGTGAAATGGCCAAGGAATACAGCGAGCCTGCGAAGCACTGCGCGCTCCAGGTCGGTAAGTAGCCCAAAGCTCCAATCCAGCGTGGCCTGCAGGGTCTTTTGACGCGGTGGCGCGGTCCGCGATCCCAGCCACAGCAAAGTCAGACGTTGATCGAGAAGCGCGGCGGTTTGTTGCAATCCATAAGACTCGACCCGCCGGGCCGCCAACTCGATTGCAAGCGCCACACCGCCAAGCTTTCGACAGATGCTTGCGACGATCAGGGCCTCCGCATCGCTGACATCCAAGCGCGCGCCACTTGCCACCGCGCGCTCCACGAACAGTTGAATGGCCGGGAACGTCTGGACAACCGCCGCCGTAAGCCTTGGGTCGTCTGGCGGACAGGCAAGGGCATCCAATCGGTAGATATGCTCGCCTTCGACCCGAAGCGCTTCGCGACTTGTTGCCAGAATGTGGACCTGCGACGCCGCGTCGATGATGCTTGCGGCCAGAGGCGCCACCGCATCGACGAGATGCTCGCAGGTGTCGAGGATCAAAAGCATCCGCTTGTTGCGCAGGTAGGCGATCAGACTGGGCGTCGCGTCACTCGATTGAACCGACAGCCCAAGCATGGAGGCGACGGCTGTCGTCACCAGGTCGGGATCGCCGAGCATTCCCAGGTCGACGAACAGCACAGCGCCCGCGAAGCCGTCAATGAGGTGATGTCCGACCGCGATCGCGACGGTGGTTTTGCCGACGCCGCCCGCGCCAACGATTGTGACGAAGCGCGACGCATTCAGTCGAGCCGACAGCTGAAGAACGTCGTCGTCCCGGCCAACCATTCGGCCCAAGCGGCTCGGAAGATTCGCGTGCGGAAAACTGGCGGCAGCTGCAGGCTCTTCATCGCGCGGACCGCCGATCTGCGAGACGGGCGCGATGAAGCAATAACCCCGCCCTGGTAGTGTCGCGATGTATCGTGCGCCGTCCTTTCCGTCACCCAGCGCCTTGCGGAGCCTGGTCATGTGAAACCGCAGGCTGCCTTCCTCGACTACGACATCGGGCCAAACCCGCGACATCAGATCCTTTTTGCCGACGATTTCATTCGGCGTGGAGATCAGGGCAATGAGAATGTCCAGTGCACGCGAGCCCAGCGCCAAGGGAGCGCCGTCTTTTGTGACGAGCCTTTCGCGCGCAACCAGATGGAAAGGACCGAACGACAGTCCGTCCTTGGCCTGACCTGCCACTATCGTCATGGCGCTTCTCTCGGAGCCGCCCGCCACCAAGCCGATAGTCTAAGTCAAGTACAACACCTGCACCATAGGCGAACGGTGGCAGGACCCCGCTGCCCGGAGCCACCAGCGCTGACAGCCACTAACAGGGGGCTCACAACACATAACGGGCGATTCTCGTCCTGCGGGCGTAAGTTTTCGGCAGCACCGAGCACCCCCCAGGAGAGACCCATGAATACGACCAAGACTCCCGAACTAATCGATCAGGACCGCCGCCTGGTTTTGAGCACGGCCGCAATGGGCATTGCCGCCGTAGGTACTGCCAGCCTGCTCCCATCGGTCGCCGCAGCCGCGGGCGATGCGATCCGGCCCTTCAAGGTCAGCTTTCCTCAGGAGGAAATCGACGAGCTTAGCCGACGCGTCGCCGCGACCCGCTGGCCGGACCAGGAGAATGTGGCTGACGACACCCAGGGCGTGCAGCTCGCCACAATGCAGAAGCTCGCGAAGTACTGGGCGACGGATTACGACTGGCGCAAGATGGAGACCCGGCTCCATGCCCTGCCGCAGTTCATCACCGAGATCGACGGGCTGGACATCCACTTCATCCATGTCCGCTCCAGGCATGAGAATGCATGCCGGTAATTATCACGCATGGCTGGCCTGGCTCGATCATCGAGCAGTTGAAGGTCATCGAGCCGCTCACCAATCCAACCGCCAACGGCGGGAGCGAAGCGGACGCATTTCATGTGGTGATCCCCTCGCTGCCTGGTTACGGCTTCTCAGGCAAGCCGACCGCACCGGGATGGACACCTGTCCGCATCGCCAAAGCGTGGGCGATGCTGATGCAACGCCTCGGTTACACGAGATACGTCGCGCAGGGCGGCGACTGGGGCAACGCCGTGTCGGAGACGATGGCGCTGCAAGAGCCTCCGGGCTTGCTTGGCATCCACACCAACATGGCTGCCACCGTGCCCGCCGACATCTCGAAGGCGCTTGCCGCCGGCGGCCGGGCGCCCGCCGGCCTCTCGCCCGACGAGAAGCGCGCCTGGGACCAGCTCGACGATTTCTACAAGAACGGGCTGGGCTACGCGATCGAGATGAACAATCGCCCGCAGACGCTCTACGGCATCGTCGACTCGCCGGTTGGTCTCGCAGCCTGGATGCTCGACCACGACATCCGCAGCTACGAGCTGATCGCACGCGTCTTCGACGGGCAGCCGGAAGGGCTGACGAAGGACGATATCCTGGACAATGTCACGATGTACTGGCTGACCAACACGGCGATCTCCTCGGCGCGTCTTTACTGGGACAACGCGCACCACCCGACGGGAGGCTTCTTCGACCCCAGGGGCATCAAGATCCCGGTCGCTGTGAGCGCCTTCCCGGACGAGATCTACCAGGCGCCGGAGACCTGGGCTGAAAAGGCGTATCCGAAGCTTATCCATTACAACCGGCTCCCCAAGGGCGGCCATTTCGCAGCCTGGGAGCAGCCCGCGGCCTTCACCGCCGAACTCCGGACGGCATTTCGTCCGCTGCGCCAGCAAATCTGAACCCCTCACAGGGTTCCGCTTGCAGTCACACCTGCTCGACTGTCCAAGGCAACCCGATTGAACCCGGGACAAAGGAGAACGCCATGTCAGCAATCGCGCACTCTTCCGCATCGCACGAACCCATCACGAAGATGGCAGCCCCCGTCGAGGACCATGAAATCGTCGATTCAAGCTTTACGGCTATCATCAACGCGCCGATCGAGAAGATTGACATTCCCAACTGGTGCTTCGCGCTGTCCGAACATGAATATCAGGGGTGTTCGCCTGCCCACATAGCGGCGGGTTTCACGACGGCGCCGGATGGCAAGCGCATGTCGATCAATGTCGAGATCATCGGCGGCAGCCTGATGGTGCAACACTATGTCGAGACGCTTGGCCGCAAGGATCACCTCATCCTGGAGTCGGTTTCAGACCTCTTCACGCCTACGGGCCGCACCACGATCCATGTGCGTTGGGAGCTGAGCGTCAAGGCTATCGACAGTCGCCGATGTGAGTTTACCAACCACGTCCGGTCCTGGGCCACGAAGGAATTCATGGCCTTCTTCGAGCGCCAGGGCATCCCGTTCGAGGTGCTTCGGTCACAGCGCCAGCCCATGTCGATCGCTCACAACAAGGGCGAGACGCCGCTTTTTGCGGCCAGCATCGAACGAGCCGCGCTCAGGAACTGAGCGGCAGCATCTTTCTTGTGATGTAGCCGCTCCATGGAGGAGGCACAATGACGAGGCACGCACATGACCGGGAGGTCACCGCACTTTTGGTGATCGATCCGTACAACGACTTCATTTCCGATGGGGGCAAGATATGGCCCCGCATCCGGGCTGTCGCAGAGGCGAACGGCTGCGTGCCTCACATGCTGCAAGTCCTGAATGCCGCGCGTCAAGCTAAGCTTCGCGTCTTCTATGCAATGCATCATCGATACCGTCCGGGCGACTATGAGACATGGACTTACGTCGCGCCCGTCCAGAAGAGAGCATGGAAGAGCAAGAGCTTTGAATACGGCACCTGGGGCGGCGAGATTCGGTCCGAGTTCGAGCCCAAGCCAGGCGAAACTGTCGCGACCGAACATTGGTGTTCCAGTGGGTTCGCCAATACGGATCTGGATCTGCAGCTGAAAAGGCACGGAATCCAGAAACTCATTGTCATCGGACTGATCGCACACACCTGCGTCGAAGCGACCGTTCGCTTCGCCGCCGAGCTCGGCTACGACGTAACCATGGTGAGGGACGCGACGGCAGACTACTCGGATGAGGAGATGCACGCGGCTCTCGACATCAACATGCCGAACTACGCCAGCGCGATTGTCACGACAGACCAAATCATCGACTCGATTTCTGCCGTCCAGACCTCGGCCGCCGAGGCGTAGGTGATGATCGATCTCACACGCGAGGGAATGGCCAACCGTGCGCATCTCACTCTGCACTCCGGCGGACCGTTTCCGTGCGCTCGACGCGTCAAAATACGTCGAAGAGAACTTGGCTCTGGCCGACATGCAGCAGAGAGATCCAGAACAGGCTCGGTCATTACGTGGCAACGATCGGGCAGGACCAGGTCCCACCCAACTGGAAAGAAAACGACCATGTCAGACATCGCAACGGCCCGTCAGGGCGAAAAGACCTCCGACACCGCAAGCGCACGTCCCGTCGACCTGAAGTTCGAGGTTGTCGTTATTCCGGTCGCAGACGTCGACCGCTCCAAGCAGTTCTACGAGGGCCTCGGCTGGCGGCTCGATGCCGACTTCGCGGTCGGCGACATGTTCCGGGTTGTGCAGTTCACGCCTCCGGGCTCGCCTGGCTCGATCCACTTCGGCAAGGCTGTCACCTCGGCCGCGCCGGGGTCGACACAGGGTCTCTATCTCATCGTGTCCGACATCGTAGCGGCGCGCGCCGAGCTCATCGCTCACGGTGCAGATGTGAGCGAAGTGTTCCACCGTGCCGGTCCGGGACAGCCTGCTGTCAATGGTCGGGACCCGGAGGGACGCAGCTACGTCTCCTTTGCAACGTTCAGCGATCCCGACGGGAACGGCTGGCTGCTCCAGGAGATCACCACCCGGTTTCCGGGCCGGATCGACTCGAAGGCGACGAGCTTCGCCTCCGAGGGCGACCTGGCCGCCGCAATGCGGCGCGCGTCGGTCGCCCACGGAGAGCACGAGAAGCGGACCGGCGGCCAGCGTGACGAGAACTGGCCGGACTGGTACGCCGAATACATAGTGGCCGAGCAGTCTGGCGAGGAACTGCCGCAGTAGGAAGAGCTTCCAGACGGCGGCACACTGGCGCCGTATTCGTTCGCGGCCTGCGGAGATCGTGGCGACCTGACGGCCTTTATCGGAGGAAATCATGAGTACCGCAGCCATCCCCACTCAGCGCGAACCTGAACTTCTTGGCCAGACCGTCGTCGTCATCGGCGGTAGCGCCGGCATCGGTCTGGAGACCGCCCGGCGTGCCCGCGCCGAAGGCGCCCGCGTCATCCTCACCGGACGCAATCGCGACCGCCTCGATCAAGCAGCGTGCGAGATTAGCGCTGAGGGCACCGCCGCCTTCGACGCCAATGATGCGACCCAGCTGAAGTCGTTCTTTCAAGATCTGCCGGACTTGATCGACCATGTGATGGTTACTGCCGGCGCTCCCCATTATCGCTCTCCCCTCGAAATTCCTCCCGAGGAGGCACGACACGATCTCACGGACCACCTATTGCTCGCGCTCAATGTGGCACGCAGCGCCGCTGGCAAGGTCGGGTCGGCCGGCTCACTGATATTCATGGGCGGCACGGGCGCACGCCGCCCAAAACCAGGCCTCGCGATCGTCTCGACGGTTACCGTCGCGTTCCCCGCGCTCATCGCCAATCTCGCGCTCGAGCTCGCGCCGATACGCGTCAACCTGATCGCCGCAGGCTTCGTCGACACGCCACTGTCGGCGTCGCTGCTCGGCGACAACCTCGACAAGCGGCGCGATGAACTGCGCGCGACGCTGCCAATCCGACGTGTCGTCGGACCGGCTGATGTCGCCGCGCTCGCCGTTCACATCATGAGCAACACGGCGCTGACGGGCGCGACATACGACCTCGACGGCGGCCAGCAGCTCGTCTCGTGACTACGCAGGAACAAAGCACATTGCCTCATCACAAAGAGACATCACTATGAACACGATCAGTGTTTGCGACAAAATCGATGAGCGCCGCCGTCGCCTGATCGGTGCAGCCGCAATGGGCATGACGCTTGCCGAACTCGGCATGACCGCGACAGCGAAGGCGGCGCCCATTGGAGTCGACCAGACGACGGCGTCTGCGATGCACACGGCAAAGAACTCGTTCGGCGAACCCAGGCAGATCGATGCCGGTGTCCTTAATGTCGGCTATGCAGAGGCCGGCCCTGCCGACGGTCCGCCCGTTATCCTTCTCCATGGCTGGCCTTACGACATCCACACATATGTCGACGTTGCGCCCATTCTGGCGGCGAAAGGCCGCCGCGTGATCGTGCCCTACCTGCGCGGATACGGCACGACGCGGTTCCTGTCGGACGAGACGATGCGCAATGGTCAGCAGTCGGCCATCGCTGCCGACATCGTCGCGCTGATGGATGCGCTGGGTATCGAGAAGGCGACGATTGCCGGCTGCGACTGGGGCGCTCGGACGGCGAACATCATCGCCGTCCTGTGGCCGGAACGCTGCAAGGCGATGGTCTCGGTGAGCGGCTATCTCATCGGCAACCAGCAAGCCGGCAAACTGCCGCTGCCGCCGAAGGCCGAGCTGCAATGGTGGTACCAATATTACTTCGCTACCGATCGCGGCCGTGTCGGCTACGAGAAATATACGCGCGATTTCGCCAGGCTGATTTGGCAGCTCGCCTCGCCGCAATGGAATTTCGATGAGCCCACGTTCGAGCGGAGTGCTGCGGCCTTCGACAATCCGGATCACGTCGCGATCGTCATCCACAATTATCGCTGGCGGCTCGGCCTGGCAGAAGGCGAGGTGCAATATGATCCACTGGAGCAGCGGCTTGCTCAGGCACCCGTCATCTCCGTGCCCACGATGACGCTCGAGGGCGACGCCAATGGCGCGCCGCATCCGGACGCCAGCGCTTACGCCAAGATGTTTTCAGGCAGATATAGCCACCGGGTAGTCATGGGCGGCATTGGACACAACCTACCTCAGGAAGCACCACAGGCCTTTGCCGACGCCGTTGTCGAGGTCGACGCGTGATCGAGTTCGCGGCGCCGCCCCTCCGGCAGGTACGACAACCACCAAAAGAATGCCTATGAACCCGATCGCAAGGGTTGTTTACACGGCCAGGACCGCAACCACAGGTGGCCGCGAGAATGGCGCCTCGCGCAGCTCTGATGGCCTTCTGGACATCAGGCTTTCCATACCCGGATCGGCGCGCATCGGCACCAACCCGGAGCAACTGCTTGCAGCCGGCTGGTCGGCCAGCTTCGCAAGCGCGGTTGCGTCTGTGGCTCACGAACAAAAAATTATGCTGCCGGCCGGAGTGAGAATCGATGCCGAGGTTGATCTAAATCTCGGGGACGACGGCTACTCTCTCAGCACTCGGCTCAACGTCAGCCTGCCTGGCGTGGAGTACAATACCGCACGAGCCCTGATCGACGAGGCGCACGACATTTGTCCGTACTCGAAAGCGACGCGCGGCAACGTGCAAATTGCGATCAACCTGCTCTGAGTGGATTGCATCGATCGTTGAAGCAATTGGCATGGCCAGGGTTACATTTTGGATCATTCCTTCGCGCCAAGGTCTACAAAAACCTGCCACGGCATCGCACCTGTCAGAGCGCATCCAGCACAAATACGGTCAGGATGACAGGAGGGGTATCCCTCCGATCACCGTGATAATCCCTTCTGAGCGCGAAATGTCCGCTCCGGGGTCATGAGCTGTCACTGGTGGCGTCTGCACACAGGTGCGGCAAAGTCCGCCTCAACGTAAGCATCAAATCCAAAGGCGGGCACCGGCACGGGCAAGCCGACGCTCGGCAAAACCAGCAGGAGCCGTGAGCAATCCCGCCTGTGCTTCCGTCAGCTCAGAAGATCGAGTCTGTGATCGCCTTGACCGGGCCGAGCAGGATCGATCCTTCCGGCACGCCGGCGTCGATCGGGATGGCTTTGCGGTTTGCTGTCGCCACCATCGGCTGGCCGATATCGGCCGTCACCACGACCGGGGTCTTGTTCGGCACTCGGTCGTAGAGATCGATAATGTCCTGGTTCATCAGGCGAACACAGCCCGACGACACCGATTTGCCGATCGACCGCCATTCCGGCGAACCGTGCAAGCGGTAGAGCGTGTCCTGGTTGCCCTGGAAGAGATAGAGCGCCCGCGCGCCAAGCGGGTTCTTGAGCCCACCGGGCATGCCGCCATTGTCGGCGCTGTACGGTCTTAGTTCGGGCTGGCGGGCGATCATTTCGTCCGGCGGCGTCCATTTCGGCCATTTCTGCTTCCATTGGACCACCGCATCGCCCGACCATTCGAAGCCGGCGCGGCCGAGGCCGACGCCATAGCGGATCGCCTGGCCGCCCGGGCGCACCAGATAGAGGAAGTGATTGGTGGTGTCGACGACGATGGTGCCCGGCTGCTGCCCGGTCGGATCGTCAACGATCTGGCGCAGGAACTGCGGGTCGATCTTGTCGACCGGTATGGCCGGCAGCTCGAAGCCGCCATCCGACATCGGCCCATACATCGTCACATAGTCGCCAAGCGCCGGCTCGACATAGGTCGGCGGCGGCGGCTCGACCGGCTGTTGCGACAGCGTGGTGCAACTGGAGACCGCGACCGAGGCGGCGCCAAGGGCTGCTGCGTTGAGGAAACCGCGACGGCTCAGGCGCAGAGAGGACGATAGGGGTGTGAACATGATTGCCTTTTTTAAGTCTCAAATCGCAACAAAGCATGAATGCGCCCGGTTGCGCGCGGTTGCCCGAGCAATGCCCGGCGCGATAGGCGGTTCCAATTCTGGCCGCAGGGTGGACAAACAAAGGCAAAGCTGTGACTGGATCGTCACTGTTGCGCCGACGCAACATTCCGGTGTCACCCCCCGGCGACCAGACCTTCAAGGGACGGCAGGATCAGGGCCGGTGGAAAATCCCGGTATTCCTCTGGCTGATTGGCGCGGTTGATCCACACCGTCCTGAAGCCGAATTTGGTGGCGCCGGCGACGTCCCAGCGGTTGGATGACTGGAAAGAGACAGCGCCCGGATAGAGGCGCCAGCCCGTGGTGACCATGTCGTAGACCGACGGATCGGTCTTGAAGCGCTTGACGCTGTCGACGGAATAGATGTCGTCCAGGACCTGGTCGAGCGCGGCGGATTTGACGGCCGCTTCCAGCATCTCAGGCGAACCGTTGGACAGGATCGCCAGCTTTGCCCCCGATGCCTTGAGCGCCTTGAGCACGGCCGGTACCTCCGGATAGCAGTCCAGCCGCCAATAGGCCTCGAGCAGCTTCGCCCTCAGCCCGGCATCGGCGGATGGAACCTTGCGCAGGGCGAAGTCGAGGGCCTGCTCGGTGAGCTGCCAGAAATCGGCATAGGCCCCCATCAGCGTCCTGACCCAGGAATATTCCAGCTGCTTGGCGCGCCAGATATCGGACAGCAACTGGCCGTCCGGCCCGATCTGGTCGGCGTGACGGCGCACGGCCGCATGCACGTCGAACAGCGTGCCATAGGCGTCGAAAACGTAAGCCGCGAACTGCATTCGACAGTTTTGAGGCCGCGTAAGGCAAGGCGCAAGCGCTGATTGCAGTCCGCCAGCCCGCTGGCCTCAACAAATCTCAGCCAAGCCGGTTGACGGCGGCCGCCAAAGCATCTTCCAATGCGCCGCAACAAGCATCGAACGGAACCTGGCAATGACACTGGCGACTGCGGCGCAATCCGCGACATGGACCTTCGTCGACGGCGACTGGTACGAGGGCAATGTTGCCATTCTAGGGCCGCGCAGTCACGCCATGTGGCTCGGCACCAGCGTGTTCGACGGCGCCCGCTGGTTCGAGGGCGTCGCTCCCGATCTCGATCGCCATGCGGCAAGGGTAAACGCCTCGGCGATCGCGCTCGGCCTGAAGCCGACGATGAGCACCGACAGGATCGTCGGCCTGACCTGGGACGGGCTGAAGAAGTTCGACGGCAAGACGGCGGTCTATATCAGGCCGATGTATTGGGCCGAGCATGGCGGCTATATGGGCGTGCCGGCCGACCCGGCCTCGACGCGTTTCTGCCTTTGCCTCTATGAATCGCCGATGATCTCGCCGGCGGGGTTTTCGGTGACGGTGTCGCCGTTCCGGCGCCCGACCATCGAAACCATGCCGACCAATGCCAAGGCCGGCTGCCTTTATCCCAACAACGGCCGGGCCATCCTCGAAGCCAAGATGCGCGGCTTCGACAATGCGCTCGTGCTCGACATGCTGGGCAATGTCGCCGAGACCGGCACGTCGAATATTTTTCTGGTCAAGGACGGCCATGTCCTGACGCCGGCGCCGAACGGCACCTTCCTTTCCGGCATCACCCGCGCGCGCACCATGGCCCTGCTTGGCGAATACGGGTTCACGACGACAGAAAAGACGCTGTCGATCCGCGATTTCCTGGAGGCGGACGAAATCTTCTCGACCGGAAACCACTCGAAAGTGGTGCCGGTCACCCGTATCGAGGATCGCAATCTGCAGCCCGGACCGGTGGCCAAGAAGGCGCGCGAACTCTATTGGGAATGGGCGCATTCGACTTCGCCCGGCTGACCCGCTAAAAAGCGGCCGGCGCTTCGTTTCCGGAGTTGTTCCAGACCAATCCAGTCCTATGTTAGTCCGGTATCGACACCGGATTTTTCCACGAGGGAGTACGACCGATGGCTTTTGAATTGCCCGCCTTGCCCTATGATTACGAGGCTTTGCAGCCTTATATGTCCGAGGAAACGCTGGAATATCATCACGACAAGCACCACAAGGCCTATGTCGACAACGGCAACAAGCTGGCCGCCGAGGCGGGCATGGGCGATTTGTCGGTCGAAGAGGCCGTCAAACAGTCCTTCGGCAAGAATGCGGGCCTCTTCAACAATGCCGCCCAGCACTACAATCACATCCATTTCTGGAAATGGATGAAGAAGGGCGGCGGCGGCAACAAGCTGCCCGGCGCATTGCAAAAGGCGGTCGACAGCGACCTTGGCGGCTACGACAAGTTCAAGGCCGACTTCATCGCCGCCGGCACCACCCAGTTCGGTTCGGGCTGGGCCTGGGTCTCGGTCAAGGACGGCAAGCTGGCTATCTCGAAGACGCCGAATGGCGAGAACCCGCTCGTCCATGGCGCGACGCCGATCCTCGGCGTCGATGTCTGGGAACACTCCTACTACATCGACTATCGCAACGCCCGGCCGAAATATCTCGAAGCCTTCGTCGACAGTCTCATCAACTGGGACTATGTGCTCGAGCTCTACGAAAAGGCCTGATCCGTTCCAGAAAAGCCCCGGCAGAACCGGGGCTTTTCTTTTTCAGCATCAGAACGACAGCTGCAAAAATTTCACGCAAGCGTGAGGCGAAGCGTCGGAATTTTTAGGCCATCCTTGCCGTTTGTCATCGGGGTGGGACCGCATCCTGAATTTGCCTTCAACATGGAGCCAAGTGAATGAGAAAGCTTATCCTCGCCATCTCGATGCTCGCTTTCGCCGGTTCGGCGGCATTTGCCGACCCGGTAGCCGACCGGCAGGCCCTGATGAAGGAACGTGGCAAGATCGCCGCCGGCTTGTCGAAAGTGGTCAAGGGCGAGACGCCCTACGACGCAGCTTCGGTGCTGACGGCGTTGCAGGCACTGCAGGTCAATGCCGAGAAATTCCATGCCGGCGTCGACACGCTTTTCCCGGCCGGCAGCGACATCGGCGACACCACGGCGTCCCCAAAAATCTGGCAGGACATGGCCGGCTTTAAGACGGCTGAAGGCAAGTACCTCGCCGACGTCAAGGCAGCGGTCGCCGCAGCACCTGCGGATGCCGACGCGTTGAAGGCGCAGTTCAACACCATCGGCGGCGGCTGCGGCAACTGTCATCAAAACTACAGGGTGAAAAAAGGCTGATAGCGGGCAATGCGCTTGCTGAAGAAACTTGTCGGCGCCGCCCGCGCGCGGGGCGGCGCGGCCGCGATTGCCGGCTGGTTCCTGTCGGCTCCGGTCAGGCTCGATGCCGCAACGCTGGCTGAGCTTGGTCCTGGCGACGCCGCCAGGGGCAAGCGCATCTTCTACGCCGGCGGCTGCACATCCTGTCATGCCAAGCCTGGCTCGCAAGGCGACGCCCGTCTTCAGTTGGCGGGCGGCCTTGAACTCAAGACGCCGTTCGGCAGCTTCGTGCCGCCGAACATATCGCAGGATACCAGGGACGGCATCGGGGCCTGGTCGGTCGAGGATCTTGCCAACGCCATGCTGAAGGGCGTGTCGCCGTCGGGCGAGCATCTCTATCCAGCATTTCCCTATGCTTCCTACGCGCGCATGAAGCCGGCCGACATTGCCGATCTCTATGCATTCCTGAAGACGTTACCCGCGGTCGCCGGCAAGGCGCCCGCCAATTCGCTGGCATTTCCCTTCAACGTCCGACGCGGTCTTGGCTTGTGGAAGCTGCTCTATTTGAGTGACCAGCCGGTCGTTTCCTTTCCCGACGGCACACCGGATCCGGTGTTGACAGGCCGCTATCTGGTCGAAGGCCCCGGCCATTGCGGCGAATGCCACACGCCGCGGGATCTTGCCGGCGGCACCAGCAAGAGCCAATGGCTGGCAGGTGCGGCCGCCGCCGAAGGCAGCGGCATCGTGCCGAACATCACGTCGGGCGAGGGCGGCATCGCGGACTGGTCCGAGGCCGACGTCGCCAACTATCTCGAAACCGGCTTCACGCCGGATTTCGATACGGTCGGCGGCGCTATGGTCGACGTGCAGCGGAACATGGCCGTGCTGACCCCGGAGGACCGCTCGGCGATCGCCGCCTACCTGAAAGCCGTGCCGCCGCATCCCAACGGCTATCCGGCGCGCAAGAAGCCGGCGAGCTGACAGCTGTTGCGTCAGCGGTCGCCGAGAAAGTCGAAGCCGGTTTCGAAGAAGTGATTGTAGTCGCAGGTCATTTCCTCGCCGGGCGCAATGTCGCGCAAGGCATAGGTCTCCTCCGGCTGCGAGACGTCGCAATTCGGGTCGTCGGCATGGTTCATGTAGCGCGCATCATCGGCCTCGAAGACGATGTAGTTCGGGTCGCGCCGGTCCGGATAGGCGTAGCGGTCGAGATAGGTTTTGACCGGCCCGGTTTCCCGCTCATAGGTCTCCACCTCGATGCGCCGGTCGTATTTCGGGTCGAGCTTCCAGACCAGCGTGCCGCGGGCAATGTGGTTCTTGGCAAAGACGCCGATGCCCTGGATGGGCGATTTGTCGAGATAGACATCGACGAGCAACATGGCAGATCCCTGGGTGATTGAGTGTTGGCGGCGACCGTGAAAAGGCCGCGCACTGGGTAGCGCGCGGCCTTTGCAATTGCGAGCGGAAAATCAACTGTGCCTCCTAGTATCCGAAGCCTCATACGGCGTCGCTTGTCGAGACCCTAGCGCTGTTGCAGCGCCAGCCGGATGCCCAAGGCGCAATAGATACCGCCGACAGCCTTGCCTTGCCATCTCAGCACCGTCGGGTTTCGGCGCAGGAATGCACCGAGGCCGCCCGCACCCACGGCGAAAACCACCGTGCTGACGAGGCCCAACAGAACAAAGATGACGCCCAATATCGCCAGTTGAAGCATCACCGATCCGTTTTCAGGCCGCACGAACTGCGGAAGAAATGCGAGGAAGAAAAGCGCGGTCTTGGGATTGAGAACCTCGGTCAAAACAGCCTGCCGAAATGCTTTGGAAGCGGGGATCGCAAGTGCGCCGGCGGCCGGATAGGCCGGCGTTTTCTCGATGATCGCGCGAATGCCGAGATAAATGAGGTAGGCTGCGCCGATGTACTTCACTATGCTGAAAAGCGCCGCCGACGTGGCAATGATCGCCGAAATGCCGACGATCGCCATGAAGGTGTGAACCACGTCGCCGGCCGCGATCCCGGCGCCGGTCGCAATGCCCACCCTGGTTCCGGAACTGGTTGCCCGCGCCACCGTCAGAAGAGTGGCGGGACCCGGGATGAAGACAAAGCCAAGCACAACCGCGACATAAGCTATCAACGTGGCGAGATCGATCATCGGTGGGCTCCGCAACTCTCACCGCCAATGAAGCCACGTCGCGGAACGGAAGGCAATGACCGCTCATCCGCCGATGTTCACGCCGCAAGCTCGGCCTTGCCCGTCACCTTGAGCCCGAAGGCGTAGGTGAAGGCGATTTCCTCCAGTCTTGAAAACCGGCCGGAGGCGCCGGCATGGCCTGAATCCAGGTTGATCTTGAACAGCACCGGATTCTCACCTGTCTTGCGGTCGCGCAACCGCGCCACCCATTTGGCCGGCTCCCAATAGGTGACGCGCGGGTCGGTCAGGCCGGCCAGCGCCAGAATCGGCGGATAGTCAAGCGCGGCGACATTGTCGTAGGGTGAATAGGCGGCGATGGTCCGGTAATCCTCCGCCGAAGCGATCGGATTGCCCCATTCCGGCCATTCCGGCGGCGTCAGCGGCAAGCTGGCGTCGAGCATGGTGGAGAGCACGTCGACGAAGGGAACCTCGGCGACGACGGCGCCGAAGCATTGCGGCGCCATGTTGGCGACCGTGCCCATCAGCATGCCGCCGGCGGAACCGCCTTGCGCGACAATGCGGTCATGCTGTGTATAGCGCTCGGCGACGAGATGCTGGGCGACCGCGATGAAATCGGTGAACGTATTCATCTTGTTCGCCCGCTTGCCGTCGTCGTACCAGCCATAGCCCTTGTCCTTGCCGCCGCGAACATGGGCTATCGCGTAGACAAAGCCGCGGTCGACCAGCGAAAACAGATTGGTGTTGAACGCGGACGGGACGGTGATGCCGTAGGAGCCGTAGCCGTAAAGCAGGCAAGGTGCGGACCCGTCGAGCGGCGTGTCGCGGTGATGGAGGAGCGAGATCGGCACCAGTTCGCCGTCGGCGGCAGGCGCCATCAGCCGGCGCGTGACGTAGTGCTCCGGGTTGTGGCCGGACGGCACTTCCTGGGTCTTGAGCAGCATCCGCTCGCGGGTGCGCATGTTGTAATCGAAGACCTGCGCCGGGGTCGTCATCGACGAATAGGAAAAGCGCATGATCTCGGTGTCGTATTCGTAGGAGCCGGACAGGCCGAGCGAGAAGGCTTCCTCGTCGAAGGAGATCAGGTGCTCCTCGCCGCTCTTGCGGTCGCGTACGACGATGCGCGGCAGGCCTTCCTTGCGCTCGAGCCGGACCATGTGGTCCTTGAAGCCGATCACCGAAAGGATCAACCGGCCCGCTTCGTGCGGCACCAGTTCCTGCCAGTTGGCGCGCACCGGATCGTGGGCCGGCGCCGTCATGATCTTGAAGTCCTTGGCGCCGTCGGCATTGGTGAGGATGAAGAAGATGTCGCCGCCTTCCTCGAGTTCGTACTGCAGGCCCGTCTGGCGCGCCGCAACCAGCTTCGGCTCTGCGAACGGATCGTTGGCGCTCATGATGCGGTATTCCGAGGTCTCATGATCGTTGATGCCGATCATGATCCACTCGTTGGAGCGCGTGCCGCCGACATCCATGAAAAAGCCGGGATCGGTCTCCTCGTAGATCAGCCGGTCGTTTTCAGGACCGTCGCCAAGCGCATGGAACAGCACTTTGGAAGGACGGTGGTTGGGGTCGAGGCGGGTGTAGAAAAAACCGTCATTGCCGGCATCCCACACACCGCCGCCGCCGGTGTCCGGGACCCTGTCCGCCAGATCGTTGCCGCCGGCCAGATCGCGGATGCGCAGCGTGTAGAATTCGGAACCCTTGTCGTCGAAGGCCCAGAGCAGCTTGCTGTGGTCGTGCGAATGATCGACGCCGCCCAGGCGGAAATAGGGCTTGCCCTCGGCCTCGGCATCGCCGTCGAGCAATATCTGCTTGTCGCCGCCGTCACGCGCCGTGCGGAAATAACGCGGCTGCTGGCCGCCAAGCTTGAAGGAGGAGCCGTAGGCGTAAGGTCCGTCCTTCATCGGCACGGAAGAATCGTCTTCCTTGATGCGTCCCTTCATTTCCGCGAAAAGCTGCTTCTGCAGTTGGACCGTATCGGCCATCAGCGCCGCCTGGTAAGCATTCTCGGCTTCGAGGTGGGCGCGGATTTGGCCGTCGAGCAGGGACGGACCCCTGAACATCTCTTGCCAATTGGCGGCCCTCAGCCAGGCATAATCGTCCGTCCGTGTTATGCCGTGATGCGTGTCGAAGATCGGCCGCCTCTCCGGCTGCGGCGGCGTGGCGGTCGGAAACACTGGGGTTCTGGTCATTGCGTCTCGCTGTGGAAGCTACTTGAATGGCGAATGAACACGCCGAGCGCGGGTTCAAGGGCTATGATCTATCGTCGTGGTGGCTCGAGAGGACGGCTGGAGGAGCGGATAACGAATATTTCTTCTCGGACTGCCGCGGTTCTCGCCGTCGCTGCGATGACCCTGCCAGTGCCGGTCAATCTCATGCAACTGCCTTCGCGGCTTGGCAAGTGGCCGATATGGCTGGGTCTACGGAAATACATTACCCCATTTCAATGACACAGCGCACCGCTCCGGCGACGGCTCGCGAGCAACAGTAACGCTTCGCAACCTATGATTTTACTGAATCCGCCGATCACCCTGGCTGTAATGCCGCCGGCAGGGTCAAGCATCGAACTCTATTTACGTGCTGCCGTTTGTGTAATGGCTGCTTGCCGCCGCGTCAGTCGATACTGGTCTGACCAGAAAAAACGGCAAAGTTACACTTTGCACGAAAGAGTGAAGCTGAATGAGGAATATTTGACTTGTATCGCTGAATAGACCGCAAGAAGCGAATTGACTTACTTGACGCCCAGGCTCATTAAGATGCCGCGACGCGAATCGCGGAGGCTTTTTCCTGCACAAGTTCGCGCGATGCCCTGCCTGCCAAAAATAGGGCGTAGACAGAAACAATTCTCGTTGGGACCTGAACGCCATGGATATTACCGAAACACCTTCCAGAAACAGTGACGCGCTGATCGAGCTCACCGCCGATGTGGTGGCTGCCTATGTCAGCAACAATCCCGTACCGGTCGGCGAACTGCCGAACCTTATCGCCGATGTTCATGCCGCTCTCGGGCGTGTCGGCGGGGCCGCCGAGCAGCCGCCTGCCGACAAGCAGAAGCCGGCGGTAAATCCGAAGCGGTCGGTGCATGACGACTACATCATCTGTCTCGAAGACGGCAAGAAGTTCAAGTCGCTCAAGCGTCACTTGATGACCCACTATGATCTGACGCCCGACCAGTATCGTGAAAAGTGGAACCTGGACCCAAGCTATCCGATGGTTGCGCCCAATTACGCGGCCGCCCGTTCGCAGCTCGCCAAGAAGATGGGTCTCGGCCGCAAGCGCAAGGGACGCTGACAAGCGGCTCTTCCGGTTTGATACTCAAACGGCGCCTACAGGCGCCGTTTTGTATTATGGGGTCAAGGTCGAACCCGCCATGCTGCCGGCAACTGCCGTGCGGTCAGGCGGTCTGCTTCAACGCTGCCTCGGCGTCACGCTTGATGCGCTTGACCATCGAGCGAAGACCATTGGCGCGCTGCGGCGACAGGTGCTCGTCAAGTCCGAGCGCCTTCAATGTGGCCTCTGCGTCGGTCCTCTGGATTTCGCTGGCCGGCCGTCCCGAAAATAGCGCCAGCATGATGGCGACCAGGCCGCGCACGATATGGGCGTCGGAATCGCCCTTGAAGGTGATAACGGGGTCGACACCCCCGCCTTGCTCGGTGGTCAGCCAGACCTGGCTGACGCAGCCGGGCACCTTGTTGGCTTGTATGCGTTGCTCGTCGGGAAACGGCGGCAGCGCTTCACCCAGTTCAATCACATAGCGATAGCGGTCTTCCCACTCGTCGAGCAGGGAAAAGTCGTCGCGGATGGTCTGGATCGTCGTCGTCATGCCCCTGGATATAGTCATCCGGCGCTGCCACGTCACGGAAAAAGAGGAGAAACGCCGCAGGCGCCGGGCATGGGGAGCCTTGCGGTCTGGCGATGAATTCGGCCGAAACAGTCTCAGTTCTTCGCCGGCAAGTGCAGTTTCGCCGGCAGATCGACTTTCGCCGGCAAGACGATTTCCCCCGGCACGCTGCCGGTAGTCGTCACTGTATCGGGTTCGGCGGCCTTGTCGTCCAGCATGGCAGCCGCGATCTTGGCGGTCTCCCGGGCCCGGGCGGTGATGGTGTGCATTGCCGATTTGCCGGTCTCGCACACGTCCGGCTTGCGCTCGCAGATGCCGGCGATATCGCCGACGGCTTCGCGCGCCGCAAACAGCGCCTGGAGCGGTCCGACGCTTTCGCGGCCCGCATCATCGGCGCCGACACCCAGCGGTAGCGCCAGAAGCACCAGCGAAAACCAGAAAGCAGCTCTTATCAGAAACCCCATCTGTCTGTCCTTTATGACGGTCATGCCTCCGAACCGCACGACCTGTACCGCGATACTGACACAGACGCGCAAAGGACGGCTTGTCCCGAAAGCAACAGTTTTCCTCAAATTTTAGGCAGATTCGAAACGAAGCGTTTTGAAGTTCATTTGCCTCGAATGGTTCAGATTTCATTCAGCAAATGATAACCATCCAACCGATTGTTTTTCATGATCATTTTCTTTAATCGGCGACAGTTTGATGCCATCGGCCGCAACGTCAGGCGCGGGCGTGCGGATAACGCTCCGTTTACTATGGCGGCAATTGCCCCGGTTTTTCCCCGCCGGTATCCCGATATTTGCAGCCTGCCGGGGGACGATCAGCCCAGCCTTATCCATTCCTTAAACGCTGGATGCGAGTTTCGGATCGACAAAAGCCGCCTGCAAAGCAGGGCCGTTCACGACCGGGTGCGTTGAGTTGAGTGCGATCAAGGCCAGATACGCCGAGTTGCCGGGCGCGATAGCCGCCGGTTGCGAACGGATGGTTCATCCGTCCGTGCTCGGCCAGAGCGATCGTCGCCGCCACAGCCGGTTCATTGGCGTCATGCTGGCGGCGCCTTTCTTCAGCGCGGGTGCAGCGGTGACGCTGGTGACGTCGGGAATGGGCGCGGCCGTGACTGTGGCTGCGATCTTTGCGGCGTTCGGCCTTTGCTGGTTCGCCGCCCTGCTGGTGGCTGCATCGGGCAAGATGGCCCTGGCCGGCCGACTCGCCTTGGTCGTCGGCAGCGTTGCCCTCGGTGCCCTTATCGCTGCCGCCGGCGGTGTGGCCTCGCCGGTTGCCTTGCTCGCGGTGGCGCTGCCGTTTGAAGCGTGGTGGATCGGCCAGTCGCGCCGTGCCGTGATCTGGGGCGCCATATCGGCCTTTGTCGCAGTCTTGCTGCAGCCTTTAGCCGGTTCCGTCTTGCCGCTCGACCACCAGACCGAAATCGCCGCATGGCACTGGCTGGTACCACTGGCCTGGGCACTCACGCTCATTCCGCGTATCGCTCCGCTTCGCGGCGCCGCCAACGCACAGCTCGATCCGGCCGGCAGCCACCGGCTCGAAGACCTCATCGACGCCGTCGTGCTGCGAATCGCGGCGCATGGCGAGGTTCTGGACGTCTCGGCTAAGGCACGCACTATGCTGCGGCTGCCGCCGGAGCTGCTTTTCGGCACCGGACTTTTCGATCGCATCCATCTGTCCGACCGCGTCCCGTATCTCAGTGCGCTGGCCGATATGCGCGATGGCGACCTGTCGACCCGGCTCGACCTTCGCGTAAGGTTGCCGCAGAGCAGCGGCGTGACGGCCGACAATTACCGGCCGTTCTCGCTCGAGATGATGCGCGCGCCGGGGCAGGAGACTGTCTTCACGCTTCTTCTGCGCGAGAACGACGAACTGGCCGGACTGCGCCAGGAGCTTGCCGCTGCCAATGAGGCGGCTGCCTCCGCCGAGGTGGCGAAAGGACGCTTCCTTGCCGTCGTCAGCCATGAGTTGCGCACCCCGCTCAATGCCATCATCGGCTTTTCCGACATGTTGCTGCACGAGATGTTCGGCAGCTTCAAGGATCCGCGCCAGAAGGAATATGTCGGGCTGGTCAGGGATTCTGGCCAGCACCTGCTTGCCGTCGTCACCTCGATACTCGACGTATCACGGATCGAATCGGGCGCTTACGCGACCGAACCGGAACCGTTCCGCTTCCGCGAAGCGGTCGAGATGTGCCAATCGATGATGCGGCTGCAAGCCGAGGCAAAGGCCATCGATCTGCAGGCCCAGATCGCGCCGGACGCAGGCGAAATAAATGCCGACCGTCGCGCCGTGCAGCAGATCCTGATCAATCTCGTCTCTAACGCGATCAAGTTCACGCCCGAAGGCGGCAATGTCGTCATCGGCGCCAAGCGCATCGGCTCGCGGCTGCATTTCTGGGTGCGGGACACCGGCATCGGCATCGCCGAGGAAGACTTCGTCAATCTCGGCAAGCCGTTCATGCAGATCCAGAACGACTATACCCGCCGTTTCGAAGGTACAGGCCTCGGGCTTTCGCTGGTGAAGGGGCTGGTGGCGCTGCACGAGGGCACAATGTCGATCGAAAGCATGCCGGGCGAGGGCACCACGGTGACGATCAGCCTTCCCGTGAGTGGGCCGACAGGGCGTTCGACGGAGAAAACCGGCGTGGTGCCGATGTCCGCAGCCAAAGCCAGAGCGGACGGTGGCAAAGGGGAGAGCAATGGGTCGCTCCGCAAAACAGCCTAAGGCGGTCAAACGCCGCGGCAATGCCTTCGAGCACGGAGCGATGGCGCTGGGCAGCCTGATCTCGCGCAATCCTATTGTGGTCGGCGGCTCGACCGCGTTCCTGGTGACGCTGTTCTACGTCTCGGCGAACGCGCTTTGGTACCAGCCCTTTCCGCATGCCGGCGCGTTTTTCGCCACCAGGAGCATCGAGCGCTTTCCCCGGGCGGACAGCGACGAGCCCGAAACCACCATCAATATCGTGCGTCCGGCCGCTGCGCCGATCAAGAGCGACCCGGTCGTCGAGCAGGTCCAGGGCATATTGAAGGATCTCGATTTCTATTCCGGCACTGTCGACGGCATTCCCGGACCGAATACGCGCAAGGCCATCCAGGCCTATCAGCAGAAGGTCGGATTGAATGCCTCCGGCGAGATCGACAGCGTCCTGCTGGATCAACTGGGCGCCGCGCCAAAGACCGCGGCCGTGGTGCCGCATCCGGTGCCGCGGCCGGTCGAAACGGCCGCTGCTCCGGCCGCCATTCCGGTGTCCGCACCGGCAAATGCGACGGCGCCGGATCCCCGCATCGTCAAGATCCAGGCCGGACTGAAAGCGTTCGGCAATGACGACATGCAATTGGATGGCGTCGTAGGCGCCCGCACCAAGGCCGCGATCAAGGAATTCCAAGCGCTGTTCGGCTTGCCGGAGACCGGCGAGCCCGACGAGATCGTCTACGTCAAGATGCGCGAGATCGGCCTGACCAACTGAGGGTCGTGACGGCCGCTCGCCGGTCGCTCGGCAAAGACCGGTTACGGTTTTCCGGCCAATGCTGTAAGGACCGCCGCATGTCCAGGAATACTCCATGCGGGTAACCACCGATCTGTGGGTGTCGGCGCTGTTGCGCCGGGTTTTCAGCGCCGGCGGCTTTGCCGCCGTGGTCAAGCGCGGCGCGACGGAAGCCGGCGCGGTTTTCGTGCTGGCGCGGGGCAGGCAAGGGGAGATGGCGCTGTTCGGGCCGGCGCCGCAGACGAGTTACGATTCAGCCAGGCCGGACGACCGTTTTTTCAGCCTGCTTGGCGAAGGCGACGATGCCGCCATCTTCGACGCGCGGCTGGAGCGCGAGAAGAGATTCGATCCGGATATCTGGGTGGTCGAGATCGAGGCGGGCGCCATTCCCGTCGAGCAGCTTATCTCGGTCAAGGCGTCTTAACGGCAAGCCCTTCAGACGCGACGCGCCTTTGGGGTGGCGGTCATATCGGCGCTGTTCGGCTTGCGCAGGTCGGCATTTGCGGCGACGCGCCCAGGCTTGCGAACGATTTTCGACACGGTCTCGGCCTTCCAGCCGCGGAGCCTGTCCAACGCCGCGTCGCGGTGCAGCAGGCGGTAGCGGTCGAGGAAGATGCGGATCGCCTGCGGGTGCGGAAACTCGGTCGGATAGATGGCGGCCGTGATCAGGAACGCCTTGTCTTCGCTGAGGTCGAGCGCCCGCAAGGCGGCCAGCAGCGGTGTGTAATTGTGGCTCGCGGTGAGCGTCCGCGCCGTTGAAAAATCGACTTCGAGCGCATCGGCGAGCGCTGTCTGGAAGAATGCCGCATTGCCGGTCAGCGCGGTCTCGCGCAGCTTGACATAGGTTTGTGGCTCGACGAACGGACTGATGGAGGCGCCGCTCTCGGCCCGCATCATGGATCGCAACCGGCGGCGTACAGTTTCAGCGGCATCGGAAGCCTCTTGCCTGTTGACCTCGCCCGCAACCACTTCGGCGTTTTCGGACGCGGCTTTGGCGGTTGGTTCCGGCTGCTGCTGCGACCGCACCAGCGTCGGCCTTTCGAGCACTTTGATGAGATCCGCGATCGTTTGATTGAGATCCTTGCGGCGGGCAATGGCACGGGCATGCGGCAGGCCGTGACGTCCGATCAGCGCGATCAGGTCGACGTCGCTAAGGGCGCGCGAGCGGATGAGCAGCGGAGCGGCGATGTCGACCCGCTCCTGGCAAAGCCGCCGCACCAGCGCGGCGGGTGCATATTCGCATTCGGAAAGGGCTGCCGCGACGTAGCGGCGCGATTCGACCGAGACATTCTCGAACAGCGGCAGCGTCAGGTCTTCGAGCTGCGCGATTTCCCGGCGCGAAGGCCGGGTGAGCGAGCAGAACGCCGATACCGCGGCGCGAAACAGCCTTTCGGCCTTTCCCGATTCAGCTCCTGCTGCGATTTGCCTGAAATCCGAAGCTGACACGAAGGATACGCCCGACACTCGACACGATCTGGACAGCGCTCCGCCGGGCTGTACCGGTTTCGCGTTTCCCAAGAACAAAGATCAATTTAGCGGCGATCCGTTAGCGCTCCGTTAACCTACTGCCTTCTTAATCGACTATGGAGGCGTTGCGTTGTGCTCCGGGGCAACCGAGAGGAATACGCGAACCATGGGCATGGTACTGTCTTTCGTGCCGCGAACGGCGGCAACCAATCGAGCACAACAAACCGCGCCGGCGGCAGTGATCATCTTTCCCGGGGTCCGCTACGAACAGCGGCCGCAGACCGGCGAAACGCGGCCGGCCGGCCCTGACAAGCCGGGACCTTCGGGAACATTGCCGGTACCGCATCACTGAGCATCGGAACCGGCTTAAAAATCCTGCAGTTCGCAGGAACTCTGTTCGAGAAACCGCGAGACGATCGGCTTCCAGCTGTCGTCGGGCACGAACGAACGGATGACAAATACGCCTTCCTCTATCGGCGCCTCGACGAAGATGGCCCCTTGCAGTTCCTCGGGAAGATCCTTGCGGACCTCGATCATCTGGGCCGGCGTCAGCACAACGGTGTCGAGCATGCCTGCGGTCGCGCTGTGGTCGTTGAACGAGTAGATGTTGTGGCCGCCGCGGTCATAGACCGATATCGACCAGAACGGCACCTTGCCCGGCGCCTTGACCCGCACCATCCCCTCGGCAAGGTCGAAGCGGCATGCCGCCGCATAAAATAGCGGATCGACCGATTTCACCACCGGCGCGCCGCCGGCTTCCGCGTCGAGCCTGGTCATCTTGTAGAGATCCGAAGCCATGGCCAATCGCGACCAGGCGTCGCGTTCGGAGAACTCGGGGACGAGCAGCAGCACGATGATGTGCACGATGCCGGCGCCGAGCAGGCCGAGCAGCACGGCATGCAGCAGGCTACGCATTGCAGCCGACCTTCTGGATCTGCGGCAGCGTGACGTCCGAGAGACCGGTGCTGCTGGCGATCGGCGTGTCGTAGAACGTAAGCACCAAGTACATCTTGCCGGCGCCGCTGGTCAGCAGCCAGTTGCCGGGCGCAGGGCGGCTGCCGACGGAAATGACCACCGAATTGTCGGCCTGGCGCAGCACTTGATAGGACTGCAGCGCAGCCGGCCTCGGCTTGCCGGTCTCGACCACGCCAAGCGACTGGTCGGCGGCATAAAGCGTCCAGAACCGGGCGGTGGGAAAGCCGCCCGCGATCTTGTAGGCACATTGCCGCTGGAGCTGTTCGCCGCCGGAATCGCGCTCGGCTATGAAGGACAGTCCTTCCGCCTGTCCGAGCGCCAGCACGCCTTCGCGAGCCACGCGGGCCCTCGAATAGGGATCTGCCGTCGGCGTGCCGATATCGGGGAAGGCGGTCCATTGGCCGATCCTGATGGCGCCGACGCCATCCTGCAGCTTCAGTGCATACCAGACGCTGCCGCCACCGCCGACGACGGCGATGGCAAGCGAAAGCAGTGTCAGGAAGGCGTTCTTGAGCATGAGGAGGCAGGGAACCGAAGGCCGGGACTGAAAGATTGCCGCTCGGGGATATCGCGGCGCAGGGCCTTGTGGCAAGCGGCCCCGCGCAATTGGGCGTCACAGCGCCGAGAGGGTTTCCGGTGCAGCGGGCGCGTCGAGCACGGGTGCCGCCTGGAACAGCCTGGTCAGTTCCTTCAGGGTCTGGGTGGTCCGGCTGGACAGCACCGGCGGACGCTCGGCGGCGGCATCGGCAGCTGCCTGTTCGGCGTTCTTCTTTTCCGCTTCCTCGGCCTTGGCGGCAATTTCGGCATCGACGAAGGGGTGATCGAGGCCGGGAATCGGTCTGAGGTCGATATTCTGGTGCGCATAGACCATCAGCCGCTGCCACACCATGGCCGGCAGCGTGCCGCCGGTCATCTTGTTGGTCGCGGTGAAGTCGTCATTGCCGAGCCAGACGGCGGCCGTGTAGTTGCCGGTAAAGCCGACAAACCAGGCATCGCGGTAGGACTGGGTCGTGCCGGTCTTGCCGGCGACGACGATGTTTGGAAGGGCCGCGCGCCGGGCAGTGCCGATCACCGGCACCGCCGCCAGCATGGTGTTCATGTATTTGAGCGCCTGCTCCGACAGCACCCGATGCGGCGGCGGCGCATCCTTGGCGAAGTCGTAGACCACCTCGCCGGTACGGGTGAAGAGTTGGCTGACGCCGTGCCGGGTTCCGGCAAGGCCGTTCTGGGCAAATACGCTGTAACCCGTCGCCTGGTCCATCACGGTCATGCCCGACGTGCCGAGCACCATGGTCTTGTGCGATTCCAGCGGCGACTCGACGCCCATCGCCTCGGCCATGGCCTTGATCGGCTTGATGCCGAGATAATCCTTGGCCAGCCGCACCGGCACCGTGTTGATCGATTTGGCCATCGCCGTGATCAGCGTGACGTTGCCGGCCGACCCGCCATTGTAATTGTGGGGCGACCAGCTGCCCCAGGAGATGGGTCCGCCGGAAACCACCGAATCCGGCGTGAAGCCATGCTCCATCGCCGTCGCATAGACATAGGGCTTGAACGAGGAGCCGGTCTGGCGAAGCGCTTTGGTGGCGCGGTTGAACTGGCTGGCGCCGTAGTCGCGGCCGCCGACGATCGCCCTGACCGCGCCATTGGTCTCGATGACGACGATGGCGCCCTCGGTGACGTTGTATTCCTTGCCGAACTGGCGGAGGTGGAACTCCATCGATTCTTCGGCCGCCTTCTGGATGTTGGCGTCGAAGGTGGTGTGGGCGACAAGCGAGTGCGGGCCGCCTTTGGCGGCGATCTTCTTGACCTCGTCGAAGGCCCAGTCGAGGTAGTAGTCGGGGCTCTTCTGCTCGCCGCGGTCGACGATTTCGGCCGGGTGTAATCTTGCCTGCAGCACCTGGCCTTCGGTCATGAAGCCGGAATCGACCAGGTTGGACAGCACCACATTGGCCCGCGCCCGGGCGGCGGGCAGGTTTATGTGCGGCGCATATTTGGTCGGCGCCTTGAACAGGCCGGCCAGCATCGCCGCCTCGGCAAGGTTCAGGTCCTTGACGCTCTTGCCGAAATAGAAATCGGCTGCCGCCTCGATGCCGAAGGTGCCGCCGCCCATATAGGCGCGGTCGAGGTAAAGCTGCAGGATTTCCTTCTTCGACAGATTGGCTTCGAGCCACAGCGACAGGAAGGCTTCCTTGATCTTGCGCTCGAATGTCCGCTCATTGGTCAGGAACAGGTTCTTGGCCAGCTGCTGGGTGATGCTCGAGCCGCCCTGGACGACGGAATTTGCCCGCACATTCTCGAATATGGCGCGCGACAGGCCGAGCACATCGATGCCGTAATGGTCGAAGAAACGGCGGTCTTCGGTCGCCAGCACCGCCTTGATGACATGGTCGGGCATCTCGTCGACCGGCACCGAATCGCGCTGGATGATGCCGCGCTGGCCGATCTCGTTGCCGTAGCGGTCGAGGAAGGTGACGGCGAAGTCGCCTTGCGTGCGCCAGTCGCCGGCGGTTATCTGGAAGGCCGGCAAGGCCAGCGCCAAAAGGACGACGATGCCGCCGGCACCGAGCGTAAAGCCTTCACTCAACAGTTCGATCAGGCCGCGGCGCCAGCCGTCGACACGGAAACGCCGCGAGAAGATGGTCGCCGCTTCCCAGAACTGGCGCGCCCTGAAGCCGATTTCGTAGACCGAGGAATCAATCCACGCATCCACCGCCAGCAGCCTTGCGGCGATCGGACCTCTTCTCTTGCGTGGTTCCAAAGGACTGGCCATTCCAGGATCCGGCTGCGGCGATGCCGCCAACTGAGAAACCGCATGCCGGCAATTTCACGGCGGCGCGCCGCTATGACTATTCGTCCATTTTGGCGCTGCCTACAAGGGCGATGAAGGTTCCGCGCTTGCGCGAGGTGCCGAGCATTGGCAGTCGTCACATGGGACGCTTGTCCGCGATCTTTTTCGGGTCGCGGCCTATCATGCCGGCGTTGGCTTTCCTGTGCTTGTCGGCAAGCCTGCGAATGCGATCGAAGCGGCTTTCCTCGGCCACTTCGATTTTCGCCGCTGCCTTTGGCTTCGGGACGAATGCGATCATTGATCGATCTCCTTGCCGATGGTGCGCGCCGGGGAAGATACCCCGGCGGCTGTCTTTCAGGCTTGTTTCCGGCAGTGGCTGGTCAATAGCCGATGCCGCCGGGCGAAGCAGCGGCTTCCTTCGCCGGAACGTCGGTGATCATGGCTTCCGCCGTGATCAGAAGCGCCGCAATGGAGCCCGCGTCCTGCAGCGCCGTCCGTACCACCTTCGCCGGGTCGACGATGCCGGCCTTGATCATGTCGACATAGACCTCGTTCTGGGCATCGAAGCCCTGATTGTGATCCTTGCCCTCGGCGAGCTTGCCGACGACGATCGAACCTTCGACGCCGGAATTCTCGGCGATCTGCCGGATTGGCGCTTCAAGGGCCCTGAGCACGATCGAGATGCCTGCCGTCACATCGGCATTGGCTCCGGTCAGCCCCTTCAGCACAGCCTTGGCGCGCAGCAACGCGACGCCGCCGCCGGGAACGATGCCTTCTTCGACGGCCGCGCGCGTGGCGTTCAGCGCATCGTCGATGCGGTCCTTCTTTTCCTTGACCTCGGATTCGGTCGCGCCGCCGACGCGGATGACGGCAACGCCGCCCGCCAGCTTGGCGAGACGTTCCTGCAGCTTCTCCTTGTCATAGTCGGACGTGGTTTCCTCGATCTGCCCCTTGATCTGCTGGACGCGCGCCTGGATGGTGGTCTTCTCGCCGGCGCCGTCGATGATCGTGGTGGTGTCCTTCTCGATCAGCACGCGCTTGGCGCGGCCGAGCATGTCTATGGTGATGTTCTCCAGCTTGATGCCGAGATCCTCGGAAATCATCTGTCCGGCGGTGAGCACGGCGATGTCTTCCAGCATCGCCTTGCGGCGGTCACCGAAGCCAGGCGCCTTGACGGCCGCTACCTTGAGTCCGCCGCGCAGCTTGTTGACGACCAGCGTTGCCAGCGCTTCGCCCTCGACGTCCTCGGAGATGATCAGCAGCGGCCTGCCGCTTTGCACCACGGCTTCGAGGATGGGCAGCAGTGCCTGCAGATTGCCGAGCTTCTTTTCGTGGATGAGGACGTAAGGGTCTTCCAGCTCGGCACGCATCTTCTCGGCATTGGTGACGAAATAGGGCGAGAGATAGCCGCGGTCGAACTGCATGCCTTCGACGACGTCGAGCTCCGTTTCGGCGGTCTTGGCCTCCTCGACGGTGATGACGCCGTCATTGCCGACCTTGTCCATCGCCTTGGCGATCATGGCGCCGACGCTGGTGTCGCCATTGGCGGCAATGGTGCCGACCTGCGCGATCTCTGCTGAGGACTTGACCTTCTTGGCGCGCGCCTGGATTTCCTTGACGACGGCGCTGACGGCAAGATCGATGCCGCGCTTGAGGTCCATCGGGTTCATGCCGGCGGCAACGAATTTGGCGCCCTCGCGCAGGATGGAAGCGGCAAGCACCGTGGCGGTGGTGGTGCCGTCGCCGGCAAGGTCGTTGGTCTTCGAGGCCACTTCGCGCACCATCTGCGCGCCCATGTTTTCGAACTTGTCGGAAAGCTCGATTTCCTTTGCCACGGCCACCCCGTCCTTGGTGACGCGCGGCGCGCCGTAGGCCTTGTCGATAATGACGTTGCGGCCTTTGGGGCCGAGCGTCACCTTGACGGCGTTGTTGAGGATTTCGACGCCGCGCAGCATGCGGTCACGCGCGTCGGTGGAGAATTTGATTTCCTTGGCAGACATGATCTTTTCCAGTTCGGTTGTCGTGGCAAGGCGCTTGCAGCGCCTGAATCAAAGCTCGGAGCGTCCTTTGCGCGCGCGCGGGAGGGCGCGCGGCCTTCCAATCAGGCGGCCTTCTTGGCAGCCACGGTCTTGTCGATGATGCCCGTCTCGCTTTTTTCGATGATGCCCATGATATCGGCCTCCTTCATGATCAGAAGGTCCTCGCCGTCTATCTTGACCTCGGTGCCGGACCATTTGCCGAACAGAATGAGGTCGCCGGCCTTGACGTCGAGCGGGATCAGCGCGCCGCTTTCGTCCCGCGCGCCCGGCCCGACAGCGATCACTTCGCCTTCCTGCGGTTTTTCTTTGGCATTGTCGGGGATGATGATGCCGCCCTTGGATTTGGTGTCGCTTTCGGCGCGCCGAATGACGACGCGATCGTGGAGTGGCCGGAATTTCATGGGGACTCTTTCTGGGGCCAGCTTAGGCGGCCGCCCCTCTCTATAGGCGCCCTGGCACTCGATTGATAGGAGCGCCAAAAAATATTCATAGGGCACATGAAATATTGAACGTATTATCTTGCCTGGTTATCCCCTGGTGTTCGGGCCTTGCCGAATATTAATGAAATTGAATTTCTATCTTTGAACACCTATTTTATGGTGAATTCACATTCACGACTTTCGCTGCAAGGGAGATTTTACCGATGGCCGAAGGCAATCAGAACATCATGGAAAAAGCTCAGGCCCGCTTCATGGAAAATCAAAAGAAGACGGCGGAGCGGAACAAAGCAACTGCCGAATATCTCTCGGAAGCCAAGGCGAGGAGCATCAAAACGGCAAGGCTGAGGGAATTGCGACTGGCCAAGGAAGAGGCGGACCGCGCGGCGGAAGCTCTGAATCCGGTCGCACCAAAGAAGAAGCGGGCGTCACGGGCAGTCAAGAAGGCCGTATCTGCATCGACGGAGGCGAAATCATGAGCCTGACATTTCCCAATCCCAGCCGCAGCTACGACGAGGCAAGCAAACGCATCCGCTTCGTCGGCCATGACGGGATGTTCCAGATTTCCTTCTCTGTCGCAACCGATGCCATCTCCAAGATGCAGCCGGGAACGGCGGCCTCAGAAGCTACCTACCTGGCAGCCTTCGACACGGCTTCCAACTCGATCCACGATGTCGCCAGGAATGCCTATGCCCGCACCCGCAGGAGCATATATGTGCTGACTGCGGCCGATTTTCGCTAGTCCGTCGCGATCCGTCCACAAGACGCTTTGTCAGGCTTCCGGTCCGCCTTCGCTCGCCGCTTGACGTCGCGACCGTTCAGCCGGTCGACCATCGCGTCCGCATCGCGCGTGTTCAAACTGGCCGTGAGTTGCTGCTTGAGCTCGACCGGCTGGCCGGTGAAGACGTCGAAGACGGTCCAGCTGTGAGGATGTTCCATACGGAGCGCGTAGCGCTTTGCCATCTTGGGTCCTTTCGTTTCCGCCCAATCAATGAATGTCGCTCGATCAGGCCTGGGCGATGAAGAATACTGCCGCCACGACAAGCACCGTCCACAAAACGACGGACAGCTTCAGGGCCAGGCTACCGTACGCCGAGAGCACCTCCCGAGTGTGGTTGACCAGACTCTTGACGGTCATCGACATGGTCGACGCCGCAATCGCGACCGGCGGCGCCTTGGCCCCAAGCTTTCCGAAGACAGGCAGCAGCGACGGCTCGCGCACGAAAAACGACCTCGAATGTCTGGAAACCAGACATCGTCATAGCATCCTTTTTTCGAACTCCTGCATGCCAAATGACTTCGCGCAGGTTGGCATCACCCTCAAGGGTCCGTGGCGCGGACGGCCGGGGCGTCGCGCATTCCAGGAGCAGGGCTTATTGCCGAGATCATGAAGGTTCATAATCCGCATGAGACGCGCTGATTCGCGCTTTGGCGGGATGCCTTCATGCAACGCAGCTACGCAGCCGGGAGGTCGACGCGACGGACGAAGGGAAAGACGATGACCGCGCCGGCCGTCGAATTGCAGAAGGCCATATTCGAGGCAGTGAATGACGATCCCGATTTATCGGCGGCACTGGGCGACGCACGATTGTTCGACCGTGCGCCGGAAAATGTTGCGTTCCCCCACATGACCTTCGGCCGCACCAGCGTCTACGATTGGGCAACGGGAATGGAGAACGACGCAGAACAGTTGCTGACGTTGCATGTCTGGTCGAAATCAGAGGCCAGCAAGGAAACCAATGACATCATGGACCTTGTTAGCACCCGCCTGCGCGATACGGCTCTCTCGCTCGGCGAACATCGCCGCGCCTACCTCAAGCTCGAATTCGCCGAAGCCCGCTACGACGAGGACCTTTCGGCCCATCACGGGCTGCTGCGCTTCCGCGCCGTGATCAAGGACGAGGGCTGACCACCGGGCATTTTTTACAATCCGGCAATTTTGTTCTTGCTTTGTGCCGGCAGCTATGCTACTAATTCGCCTATGGTGCTGATGGCGCCAGCGACCCGCCGCAGAGGCGGGTTTTTATTTCCGGTCGGTTCGCCTGAATCTGCCTTCGGTTGCCGGATCGATTATCGAAGTCGGGGCAAACCTGAAGCGATTGCCTTTCACTGCCAAACGATGCCCGGTTGTCGGCGAAGGATCGGAGGGCTAGGTTAAACTTGGCAATTTCGCGGGATGGGCGGCGAAATGGCAATCCGGTAATCTCGCGCTTCAGGGGTGTGGCGGGCATGCATTCGAGCGTTCACCGTTCATATCACGTTCAGCACCGGCGCGTTAGAACGCTGACCATGAAAACCCTTCGCTCCCACTTCCGGACCGCGGCACTGGCGCTGTCAGCCGCCGGTCTGCTTGCGTCGCAGGCGATGGCGATCCCCGTTGTCATGCCCGAGCAGCCCCAACCGGTCGTCCTCGCCGCCTCCGACTGCTATGCGATCGGCCAGCAGGTGGCCGAGCAGAATGGCGGCACCTTGGCCAAGGCCTCGCAGTCGACACGCGGCGGCCAGCCCGTCTGCGTCATCGTCGTGCTGGTTCCGGGCAAGGAAGGGCAGCGTCCGCGTCGCTCGGAGATCGTCGTTCCGCTGAACTGAACCGTGCCGTTTCCCAGACTGCCGGAATCGGCCTATATCTGAACAGCTTCAACAGGCCTTCCGCATGCGCGTACTCGTCGTCGAAGATGACAAGGATCTCAACCGGCAGATCGGCGACGCGCTGGTCGATGCCGGCTATGTCGTCGACCGCGCTTTCGACGGCGAGGAAGGGCACTTTCTCGGCGACACCGAGCCCTACGATGCCGTGGTGCTCGACATCGGCCTGCCGCAGATGGACGGCATCAGCGTGGTCGAGCGATGGCGGCGCGGCGGCCGCAAGATGCCGGTGCTGATCCTGACGGCACGCGACCGCTGGAGCGACAAGGTTGCCGGCATCGACGCCGGCGCCGACGACTACGTCACCAAACCCTTCCACATCGAGGAAATCCTGGCCAGGGTGCGGGCCTTGATCCGGCGTGCTGCCGGGCACGCTTCGTCCGAACTGACCTGCGGGCCGCTCCGCCTCGACACCAAGGCCTCCAAGGCCGACGTCGACGGCGTGCCGCTGAAGCTGACCTCGCACGAATTTCGCTTGCTTGCCTATTTGATGCACCACATGGGCGAGGTGGTGTCCCGGACCGAGCTGGTCGAGCATCTCTACGACCAGGATTTCGACCGCGATTCCAACACGATCGAGGTCTTTGTCGGACGGCTTCGCAAGAAGATGGGCATCGACATGATCGAAACTGTTCGCGGCATGGGCTACCGCATGCGTAAGCCGGAGGCGTAACGCGGAACCGCTGCCTACAAAACCCGCCGTCTCGAACACGCCGTCGCTGCGGTCATGGCCGCGTTCGGTGGCGTTTCGCGTCATCGCCTTTTCCACGGTCTGGGCGATCCTCACTCTGGTCGTCATCTTCACCTTGATCACCACGCTCTATCGCCAGGCCAGCGAGCGCGGTTTCGACAGCCTGCTTTCGGCGCATCTGTTCAACCTGATCGGCTCGGTCGGCGTTTCTGAAAGCGGCCAATTGACCGGCGCCCCCGACCTTGGTGATTTGAGGTTCTCGGAACCGAATTCCGGCTGGTACTGGTCGGTCGAGCCTGCCTCGGAAGGCGTGCACGGCGATCTCCATTCGTCGTCGATGACCAAGGCGATCCCGTCGCCAAGCGTTGCCGAGGTGCCCTTCAATGCCAGCTTCCAGCGCAGCTATTCAGCGGACGGCATCGAAGGCGAGCAGTTGGAGGTGTTCGAGAGCGAGTTCGTGCTCGATGCGAAAAACCGCGCCGCGCGCTTCCGCGTCATGGGCAACCAGACCGAGCTCGAGCAGGAAATCGCCACCTTCCAGCGGCGCCTTTTGACCTATCTGTCGCTGTTCGGCGTCGGCATGATCGCCATCAATGCGATTGCCATCCTGCTCGGCCTGCAGCCGCTGCGCCGGGTCAGGAATGCGCTTGCCATGGTGCGCGAAGGAACCGCGCAGCGCCTAGATGGCCGTTTCCCGGCCGAGATCGAGCCGCTCGCCAACGAGACCAATGCGCTGATCGAGAACAACAGGCGTATCGTCGAGCGGTCGCGCACGCAGGTCGGCAACCTCGCGCACTCGCTGAAGACGCCGCTTGCCGTGCTGCTCAACGAGGGACGGGCGCTGGGTGGCGCCAAGGGCCAGCTGATCGCCGAGCAGGCCGCTTCCATGCAAAAGCAAGTGGACCATTATCTGCAACGTGCTCGCGTCGCCGCGCAGCGCGACAGCGTCGTCTACCGTACGCCGGTGGCGCCGCTGGTCCAGCGCATGGTTCGGGTGCTGCAAAAGCTCAACCCGCAGACGGCGCTGTCGCTGTCGCTGCCGGCCACCGACATCGTCTTTGCCGGCGAACGCGAGGACCTGGAGGAGCTGCTCGGCAATCTGCTCGACAATGCGATGAAATGGGCAAGGAGCGCGGTCGCCGTTTCGGTCAAGCCAATCTCCAGCAAAGGTGGCGCTGGCACGGAAGGCGCAGCCAACCTGTTCGAGATCAGCATCGAGGATGACGGCCCCGGCATTCCCGACGACAAGGCGCGCGAGGTGTTGCAGCGCGGCCGGCGGCTCGACGAGACAAAACCGGGCAGCGGGCTCGGACTTGCCATTGTCGCCGACCTTGTCAACGAGTATGGAGGCTCTCTGGCGCTGGAACGATCCATCATGGGTGGATTGAAGGCGATGGTTCGATTGCGGAGCCTTCAGTAATGCTTTTCCAGATTGCTTTTCCAGGTGGCTGGCTGCGGCCAAATTTCCGACAAACATCGACATTATGGCCGCGCCAGCTGCTGACAGCGCGGCGGTCCAGCTCAAGAAAGCCGGTATTGGCATGAAGATTCGCGTCGCGCTCGTTTCCGCCCTGCTCGCCGTCTCCGGCTGCACGACGCTCGGCAAGGGCCCGGCCGTTACGGTGACGCCGGCCTTGACGCCCCCCAGCGGCGCCAAGGTGGCGACGACGATCATCTCCGCCATGGGCGGCGGCCTCGTCGGCGGCTCTATCGGCGCCGGCCTGAGCGAGACCGAGAAGCGCAGCGCGCTCGAGGCGGAATACAAGGCGCTTGAATACACGGCGAGCGGCCAGAAAGTGGCTTGGAAGAGCGACAGTTCGGCCCATCGCGGCGAAGTGGTCGCCGCCCAGCCCTATCGCGTCGGCTCGCAGGACTGCCGGCAATACACCCATACGGTGTTTACCGGCACCGCCGGCGCCACCGCGCGCGGAACCGCCTGCCGCAATGCCGACGGCAGCTGGACGCCGCTGACGTAGAGCAATTCCAGGAAAAGTGTGAAACGGTTTTCCGTCCGGAATTGCGCAACAAAGACGCCCGGCCGTCGATCCGCCGATACCGATCCGGCACTAAAGCGCGTCGCGTTCGACCGTCGTCATGCGACGCGCTATAGGTTCTTGTTTTGATGCATGGTCGTTATCGCAAAACCGCTGCACACTTTTGCGCGACATGCATTATCGATCGGAGCGGCCCCGCCAAAGCGTCGCAGCACGCTTGTGTTGGCAGGGCAAGGGTCTCGTTCTATTGGAAGAGCCATGCTGTTTTGGGTCATAGCCGCACTCCTGACGCTGGGCGCAAGCTTGGCGGTGCTGCTGCCGTTGGCCGGCGGATCGAAGAACGCGTCCGCTGCCGGCGATCACGACCTTGAAGTCTATCGCGACCAGCTGGCCGAGCTTGACCGCGATATGGCGCGTGGCCTGATCCGGCCAATGGAGGCCGAAGAGGCACGCGCCGAAATCGCCCGCCGCATCCTTCGCCTGAGCAATGCCGGCCACGCCGACGAGACGGCGACGCAGCCGTCGCGGTCGACAAGGCTGGTGGCGACGGCGGCCGTGCTGCTGGTTCCGCTGGTCAGCTGGGGCCTCTATGGCCAGCTCGGCTCACCCGACCTGCCGTCGCAGCCGCTCAGCGAACGCCTGGCCAAGAACCCCGCCGACAGCTCGGTCGACGAGCTGATAGCCCGCGCCGAGGCGCACCTGGCGGCCAACCCATCCGATGGCCGCGGCTGGGACGTGCTGGCGCCGGTCTATCTGCGCATGCAGCGATACGCCGATGCGGTGACCGCCTATCGCAACGCCATCCGCCTCGACGGCGACAGCGCCGCCCGCCAGGCGGGTCTTGGCGAGGCGATCGCCAATGCGGCCGGCGGCATTGTCTCCGCCGAAGCGCAGGCGGCTTTCGAGGCGGCGTTGAAGCTCGATCCGGCCAATCCGAAGGCCTCGTTCTATCTCGCCATGGGCATGGCACAGGAAGGCCGCATAGCTGAAGCCACGGCGGCCTGGCAAAAGATGCTTGCCGCCTTGCCGCAGGGCTCGCCGTGGCGCGGCGCCGTCGAGCAGGCGCTGGCCGAATCCGCCGCCCGCAGCGTCGCTTCTGAGGCGCCCGCGAAAGGGCCGAGCGCCGAGGATATCGATGCTGCCTCCTCGATGTCGCCGCAGGACCGGCAAGCCATGATCAGCACCATGGTTGCCGGCCTCGACGAAAGGCTTCGGCAAAATCCGCGCGACGAGGAAGGGTGGATGCAGCTCGTTCGTTCCTATGCCGTGCTGGGCAAGACAGATCAGGCGCGTGACGCGCTCAATCGCGGTATCGCCGTCTTTGGCGCGGACAGTGACCAGGCCAGGAAATTCACCGCCTTTGCCGCCTCGCTTGGCGTGACGGCGACGGAGTAGACGATGACGCGCAAGCAGAAACGACTGTCGGTGATCGCAGCGGGGCTGGGGTTTCTCGGTGTTGCCACGGGGCTGACCTTCTATGCGCTTGGCCAGAAGGCCTCCTATTTCTACATGCCGGCCGATCTGGCCACCGCCAGCCTTCAGCCGGGCCAGCGCATAAGGCTCGGCGGTCTTGTCGAAAAAGGCACGGTCGAGCGTGGCCAAGGCGCCACCGTCGCCTTTTCGGTGACCGACAACCAGAAGGACGTCAAGGTCACCTATACCGGCATTCTTCCCGACCTCTTCCGGGAAGGACAGGGCGTGATCACCGAAGGCTCGTTTGGCCCTGACGGAATCTTTGTCGCCGACAGCGTGCTGGCCAAGCATGACGAGACCTATATGCCCAAGGAAGTGGCCGACGGCCTCAAGGCCAAGGGCGTATGGCAGGAGAGCAAGAGTGACTAGCGGGTGCGGTGACAATGGTTGAAACCGGACATTTCGCCCTGGTCCTGGCGTTTGCGCTGGCCCTGGTGCAGACGATGGTGCCGCTGTTCGGTGCGCGCACCGGCAACCACAAGATGATGGCCGTCGGCGCACCGGCCGCGCTGACCGGCTTTGCCTTGACGGCGCTGTCTTTCGTGGCGCTGGCAACCGCCTACGCCGGCTCCGACTTCTCGGTTGAGAGCGTCTGGGAGAACTCGCATTCGCTGCAGCCGCTGATCTACAAGATCACCGGAACCTGGGGCAATCACGAAGGTTCGATGCTGCTCTGGGTGCTGATCCTGACCTTCTTCGGCGCGCTCGTCGCCGTCTTCGGCGGCAATCTTCCGGCGACGCTCCGGGCCAATGTGCTTGCCGTGCAGGGAGCGATCGGCGCCACTTTCTTCCTGTTCATCCTGACGACGTCGAACCCGTTCGTCAGGCTCAATCCGGCGCCTATCGAGGGCCGCGATCTCAACCCGATCCTGCAGGACCTCGGCCTCGCCATCCATCCGCCGCTGCTTTATCTCGGCTATGTCGGTTTCTCGATCTGCTTTTCCTTCTCTGTCGCTGCCCTCATCGAGGGCCGCATTGACGCTTCGTGGGCGCGCTGGGTAAGGCCGTGGACATTGGTTGCCTGGATGTTCCTCACCGGCGGCATCGCCATGGGCTCCTACTGGGCCTATTACGAGCTCGGCTGGGGCGGCTTCTGGTTCTGGGATCCGGTCGAGAACGCATCCTTCATGCCGTGGCTGGCGGGCACGGCGCTGCTGCATTCGGCGATCGTCATGGAAAAGCGCTCGGCGCTGAAGATCTGGACGCTGCTTCTGGCGATCCTGACCTTCTCGCTGTCGCTGCTCGGCACCTTCCTGGTGCGTTCCGGCGTGCTGACCTCGGTGCACGCATTCGCCACCGATCCGACGCGTGGCGTGTTCATTCTCTGCATCCTGACGCTGTTCATCGGCGGCTCGCTGGCGCTGTTTGCCTTGCGCGCCTCCCGGCTGACGGCCGGCGGCCTGTTTCACCCGATCTCGCGCGAAGGCGCGCTGGTCCTGAACAATCTGTTCCTGACCACCGCCACCGCCACCGTGCTGGTCGGCACGCTCTACCCGCTCGTCGTCGAAGCCCTATCTGCCGACAAGATTTCGGTCGGCGCGCCGTTCTTCAACCTGACATTCGGCCCGCTGATGGTGCCGCTCTTGGTCGTCGTGCCGTTCGGGCCGCTACTCGCCTGGAAGCGCGGCGACATTTTCGCGGTCGCCCAGCGCCTGATGGCGGCTTTCGCGGCGGCGCTGCTCGCGGTGCTGGTGACGGCCCTGTTCATCGATGGCGCTTCGGTGTTGGCGGCACTCGGTGTCGGCCTTGCCTTCTGGCTGATCTGCGGCGCGCTCACCGATCTCGCCGTCAAATCCGGCTTCGGCACCGTCGCGCCCGCCACCATGCTCAGGCGCTTCGCCGGCCTGCCGCGCTCGGTCTTCGGCACAGCGCTTGCGCATCTCGGCCTCGGGCTGACAACGCTCGGCATTGTCGGCACGCTTTGCTTCGGGACCGAAAAAATCCTGTCGATGCATGCCGGCGAGACCGTCGAACTGTCCGGCCACAAGCTGCGCTTCGAGGGGCTCTACCCGGCCCAGGGGCCGAACTACAGTGAGGATCGCGGCCGCTTCGCCCTGCTTGGGGCCGACGGTAGCGTCGCAGGCGAGATCACCTCGGCCAAGCGCTCATATCCGGTGCGCCAGATGACCACAACCGAATCCGGCATCAGGACGATCGGCTTCAGCCAGCTCTATCTTTCGCTTGGCGACGAGGGCAGCGATGGCTCTGTGGTCGTTCGTCTGTGGTGGAAGCCGCTGGTGACGCTGATCTGGGGCGGCGCACTGGTGATGATGGCGGGCGCGGCGATGTCGCTGCTCGACCGCCGCCTGCGCGTCGGCGCACCGTCGCGCCGCAAGGCTGCGGCCGGCGTGCCATCGGCGAGCCCGCAATGAAAAGGGTCACGCTGGCCTCGCTGGTCCTGCTGCTGGCGCTGTTGTTCGCCGGCGCCGCGCAGGCGGTCAAGCCCGACGAGGTGCTCGCCGACCCGGCACTCGAGGCGAGGGCGCGCGCTTTGTCGGAAGGCCTGCGCTGCATGGTCTGCCAGAACCAGTCGATCGACGAGTCCGATGCCGACCTCGCCCGCGACCTGCGCATCCTTGTGCGCCAGCGCCTCGTCGCCGGCGATACCGACCGGCAGGTGATGGACTATGTCGTTTCGCGCTACGGCGAATTCGTGCTGCTGAAGCCACGCTTCAATCTGCGCAATGTTTTGCTCTGGGGGACGCCAGTTCTTCTGCTGCTCGTTGGCGGGACATTCATCCTGCTGGCCGCCCGCTCGCGCCGTTCGACGGTGACCGCTGCATTAACTGCCGAGGAACAGGCGGCGCTGGACAAGATGCTCCGCCGCGATTGATCGATACATTACGAAAGTTTCATGTACCGGAAATGGCGCCGTAATGTGCGGCTCTCTATTTCCTTTATCGAGGATGCCAATCAAGGGGCGTCCCTTGAAAAGAGGATACGAGAACCATGAATGTTGCCCCCAATTCATATCTGCGCACCCGCAAACGCCTGCTGGCCGCAGCCGCATCCCTGGCCATTGCCGGCGCGATCGGCTTTGGTGCTGTTGCCACCGGGACAGCCCCGGTGCTGGCCGACGCCGTGCGTGTCGAGGCACCGCAGGTCCCGAGCTTCGCCGATGTGGTCGAGCGCGTTTCGCCGGCGGTCGTCAGCGTGCGCGTCAAGGCCAAGATCCAGTCGACGGCCGATGACGGTTCCGGCCAGATGGACGACGAGGACGGCTTAGGCAATCTTCCCGACAACCCGCAGCTGCGCCGGTTCTTCCGCGAATTCCGCGGCTTTGGCGATCAAGGCGGCGATCAAGGCCCGAACGGAATGCGCCGTTTTGGACACCGTGACCGCAACAACGACCAGCCGCGGCCGGTGGCGCAGGGATCCGGTTTCTTCATCTCCGATGACGGCTATCTCGTCACCAACAACCATGTCGTCGAGGAGGGCACCGCCTTCACCGTGGTGACCAATGACGGCAAGGAACTCGACGCCAAGCTGATCGGCACGGACCCGCGCACCGATCTTGCCGTGCTCAAGGTCGATGACGGCAGCAAGTTCACCTATGTCGACTTCGCCGACGATTCCAAGGTTCGCGTCGGCGACTGGGTGGTGGCTGTCGGCAATCCGTTCGGCCTCGGCGGCACGGTTACCGCAGGCATCGTTTCGGCCCGCGGCCGCGATATCGGCGCCGGTCCCTATGACGACTTCATCCAGATCGACGCCTCGGTGAACCGCGGCAATTCGGGCGGCCCGACCTTTAACCTCAACGGCCAGGTTGTCGGCATCAACACCGCGATCTTCTCGCCCTCGGGCGGCAGCGTCGGCATTGCCTTCGACATTCCCGCTTCGACCGCCAAGCAGGTCGTGCAGGATCTGATGAAGAACGGCACCGTGCAGCGCGGCTGGCTCGGTGTCGAGATCCAGCCGGTCACCCCCGAAATCGCCGAGTCGCTTGGCCTTGGGTCCGGCAAGGGCGCGCTCGTTGCCAGCGCGCAGGACACCGGTCCCGGCAAGAAGGCCGGCATCACCGCCGGTGACGTGATCACCCAGGTGGACGGCAAGGACGTTGCTTCGCCGAAGGAACTCGCCCGCCTGATCGGCGCTTACCCGCCCGGCAAATCTGTCGATGTCACGGTGTGGCGCAACGGCAAGAGCGAGGCGGTCAAGGTCGATCTCGGCAAGCTGCCGTCGAGCGACAAGCAGGCCTCGGCCGACCAGCAGCCTGCCCCAGCGCCGAAGACCGACACGCTCGCCGATCTCGGCCTGACCGTCACCAAGTCTGACAATGGCAAGGGCCTTGTGGTGACCGATGTCGACCCCGACAGCGATGCCGCCGATCGCGGCATCCAGCCCGGCGACGTCATCACCTCCGTCAATTCGGCGGAAGTGAACGGCGCCGGCGACGTCGACAAGGCGATGGCCGACGCGGTGAAGTCCGGCCGCAAGGCGGTGCTGATGCAGATCACCCGCGACGACAGCAACCGCTTCGTCGCACTGCCTGTCGCCAAGGGCTGAGCGCATGACCCCGAACACGTATTCCGTTTTCGGAAAGGCACATGCGCCGATTCAAGGTGCTAGAGCGCCCTTTGCGCGTTCAAGAGGACGCGCGGCGCTCTAGTGGTCGACTTTTCCGGTGCGGCGGTTTTCAACACCCCCGAGCCGCCGCACGGGAAAGCACGGGGCCTGAATACGTTCGTCAGTCATCGTGTTCCGCCCCAGCGGCAGCGGGCTTCCCATCGCCCGCTGCCGCTCGAACATGCCGCTCAAGGCGTGAAGCGGTTTTAGGCTACGACATGCTAAAACAAAGACTTACCGCGTATCCCTGAATCAATTTGTTCGCGATACGCCATGGAGAAGGCCACGATGCATATGCCGGCCACTCAATCTTCCAGCGAAATCGCGTATAACGGTTCTATGAAGATTCTCGTCATAGAAGACGATCGCGAGGCAGCCGACTACCTGCAGAAGGCGTTCGCCGAGGCCGGCCATACCGCCCATGTCGCCGGCGACGGCGAAACCGGCTTCGCGCTCGCCGATTCCGGCGACTATGACGTCATGGTCGTTGATCGCATGATGCCGCGCCGCGACGGCCTGTCCGTCATTGCCGGGCTCAGGTCCCGGGGCAATACGACACCCGTGCTGATCCTGTCGGCGCTCGGCGAAGTCGACGACCGGGTCACCGGTCTGCGCGCCGGCGGCGACGACTATCTGACCAAACCCTACGCCTTTTCGGAACTGCTCGCCCGCGTCGAGGTGCTGAACCGCCGCGCCAGCGCCAGGGAAGCCGAAACCGTCTACCGGGTCGGTGATCTCGAACTCGACCGGCTGTCGCACTCGGTGCGCCGCGCCGGGCGCGAGATAACGCTGCAGCCGCGCGAGTTCCGCCTGCTCGAATATCTGATGCGCCATGCCGGCCAGGTGGTGACGCGCACCATGCTGCTCGAGAATGTCTGGGATTACCATTTCGATCCGCAGACCAATGTCATCGACGTTCATATCTCGCGGCTGCGGGGCAAGATCGAGAAGGGCTTCGACAAGCCGATCCTGCACACGGTTCGCGGCGCCGGCTATATGCTGAAAAGCGGCTAGAACCCCATGGCTCTTTCCGTGCCGGCCATCATGAAGACGACGGCAGCGCGGCTTTCGGCGCTCTACCTCCTGCTGTTCGCCATCTGCGCGGTGCTGCTCGTGTTCTACATGACCTCGCTGTCGGCGCGCATGCTGACCGGCCAGACCCAGGACACGATCAACGACGAGGTGCTCGGCCTCGCCCGCGCCTATCAGCGCGGCGGCCTCCCGTTGCTGGTCCGCGTCGTCGAGCAGCGCTCCCGCCAGCCCGGCGCCAATCTCTATCTGATCGCCGATGCCAACGGCCAGATCCTGACCGGCAACGTGCAGAGTCTGGAGCCGGGCGTGATCGAGGCCGAGGGCTGGACCACCGAGCCGTTCTCCTACCGCCGCTTCGGCGAGGGCGAGCTCGAGCGGCAGCGCAACCCGGTCTCCGACCCGAACGAGCCCGCCCAGAGCGAAGTACAGGCCGAAGGCGAGAAGGGCCATAACGCCATTGCCCTGGTGCTGCGCCTGCCCAACCAGATGATCATGCTGGTCGGCCGCGACCTCGGCGAGCCGGAGCGCTTCCGCGCCGTCATTCGCCGCGCTCTGATGCTGGCGCTCGGTATGATGGGCGTCGGCGGGCTGCTGATCTGGTTCTTCGTCGGGCGCGCGGCGCTGAAGCGCATCGACAGCGTGTCGGAGGCGAGCCGCCGCATCATGGGCGGCGATCTTTCCGGCCGGCTGCCGGTCACCGGCGCCGGCGACGAGTTCGACCGGCTGTCGGAAAACCTCAATTCCATGCTGGCCAGGATCGCCACGCTGAACGAGGGCCTGAAGCAGGTCTCCGACAACATCGCCCACGACCTGAAAACGCCGCTCACCAGGCTGCGCAATCGCGCCGAGGCGACGCTTTCCGGCAAGCACAACACCAGCGACTACCGGCAGGCGCTGGAAGGAACGATCGCCGAATCCGATCAGCTGATAAAGACCTTCAACGCCATCCTGATGATCTCGCGACTGGAAGCCGGCTATTCCTCGGAAAGCACCACCAGGGTTGATCTGGCCGCTGCCGTGCACGACGTCGTCGAACTCTACGAGCCGGTAGCGGAGGAGGCGGGCGTGACGCTCGAAACTTCGGTGCAAGGTTCCTTCGCCGTCAACGGCAATCGCGAGCTGATTGGCCAGGCGCTGTCCAACATCGTCGACAACGCGATCAAATATTCGACCGACTCGACCTCCAGGCCTACGGTTCGCGTGACGCTGGAGCGTGTCGGTAGCGAGATCAGACTCGCCGTCTCCGACAACGGCCAGGGCATTCCCGACGATGTCGACCGCGCCAGGGTGACCGAGCGTTTCGTGCGGCTGGAAAAGAGCCGCTCGCAGCCGGGTTCCGGCCTTGGCTTGAGCCTCGCCAAGGCGATCATGACATTCCACAATGGACGGCTTGAGCTTCTGCCCGGCAATCCCGGATTGTCGGTCGTCATGAGTTTTCCCGGGCGGGAGGATCGCTGATGGTTGCGAGGATGGCAGTGCGACGCCTCGAAACGGACTGGCTGTTGAAGCCAGCGGTAGAGCTCGTTCCGCTGGATGCAAGCCGCGCCAGGCAGGAATTGTCGGAGATCGCCGACGCCGCGCGGCAAAAGGAACTGCCGCGACTGGCGAAATTTCTCGCCGGCAAGGGGGTCGTCCAGGATTTCCTCGCCGCCGTGTTCGACCTGTCGCCGTTCCTGCGCGATACCGCGCGCCGCCGGCCACGGATACTCGATGCGCTTTTCGACGGGAGCGTCGAGGCGCGGCTGTCATCGATCGGCGCCGCGGTCGACAAGGCAGCACGCGTAGAGGCCGTCTCCGAAAGCAGCCTGATGATGGAGCTGCGCCAATGTAAGGCGGAGGCGCATTTCCTGATCGCCTTGGCCGATCTCGCCGGCGAGGCCGAGACCTCGCTGACGGTGCGGCGACTGAGCGACCTTGCCGACGCCTGCACGCGTGCGGCTGTCGATTTCCTGCTCCGCGACGCGCATGAGCAAGGCAAGCTCCGATTGCCGGATGCCAAAAATCCGGCGCGACACTCGGGCTGGATCCTGCTCGGCATGGGCAAGCTCGGCGCGCATGAGCTGAACTTCTCCTCCGACATCGACCTCGTCGTCTTCTTCGACCCCGATGCGCCTGCCGTCGTCGATCCGCTCGATGCCACAGAGCTGTTTTCGCGCCTGACCCGCCGGCTTGTCCGTATTCTCCAGGACCGCACCGAGCACGGTTACGTCTTCCGCACCGATCTCAGGCTTCGTCCCGACCCCGGCTCGACGCCGCTGGCGATCCCGGTCGAGGCGGCGCTGCGCTACTATGAGGCGCGCGGCCAGAACTGGGAGCGCGCCGCCATGATCAAGGCCCGCCCGGTGGCCGGCGATTTTGCCGCCGGCGCCGCGTTCCTGAAGGAACTGCAGCCCTATATCTGGCGCAAATACATGGACTATGCGGCGATTGCCGACGTCCATTCGATCAAGCGCCAGATCCACGCCCACAAAGGCCATGGCGAGGTCGCGGTCAAAGGCCACAATGTCAAGCTCGGTCGCGGCGGTATCCGCGAGATCGAGTTCTTCGTCCAGACCCAGCAGCTTATCGCCGGCGGCCGCTTTCCCGAAC